>JAGOBP010000504.1 GCA_017999195.1 Thermoflexales bacterium | reverse complement strand
CGCCCACCGTCGTGCCCTTCTTCAAATACTGCACGACGTTGGTGAAGCGCTCGCCGAACGCAACCAGGTTGAACCACTCGGTGTGCTCATACTCACCGTGCCCGGTGGTGACCGCCGCGCTGACCGTCACAATCGGCTTGCCCCCGTTGGAATAGCGCATTTCCGCGTCTTTTCCGAGGTTGCCCACAATGGTTACTGACTGCATGCCTTTTTTCGAGCCCATAGTTCCCTCCTGAAAGTAAAACAACAACCGAGCCGCAAGGCCCGGCGCTCGATCGCTTACGCCCCAACGCTTGCCGGTTGACCGTTGCCGGTCTTCGCTTTGTGCTGCTGATGCCAGACCTTCAGATTCGTGGCACTGGGCGGCACGCTGCCGGCATGGTCGTTCACGTAGTCGAGGAAGACTTCGACCGCGCGCGGATCATCGGGGACTGGTTTGCCGTCGCCATAGATGTGCGCAAAGACGCGCAGCGCATTGACATTGAGCGGCGCCAGCCCGTCATGCGTCGCCAGGTAGCGTTCATACGCCGCCCGCTCGACCGGGTCAGTGGTCACCGCCGTTCCGTCGCCAAACGTCAGCACCGGCCCAGCCAGGCTGGGCGCACTCGGCGCAACCGATGACCCGACCAGATCGCCGTCATCGCGGCCCAACGCGCGTTTGCCCTTGTCCAGGGCCCCCGGATCGACCGGGCGCAGCCGCTTGAACTCGTTGTCAAAGTAGCCCTTGACCACGGCGGCTTCCATTTCCTGCGATAACATCGGACGGAAGCAGCAACCCAGATCACCGGCACAGCCTTTCAGCGCATCGGTAACCGCCGCCTTGAAAGCCGTCTCGTAATTCTCAGCCGGCGTGGCGATCAAGTCCGTCTTGTCCTTCTTGAACCGAATCGGCGCGATGCCGATATCGTAGCGTGTGGCGATCGTGCCATCGGCAAACGTCACACTCAACGTGCCGGGGACGTAGACCAGCATTTCGCCACTCGGCAGGGTCTCCGCCGTGACGCTCCCGATCACAAACGACCAATACTGAGGCCCGAAGATCAGGTCGAGGCACTCGGTCACATATTCGTGCGGTGTGTACCGATTGCCCAGCGGATCAAGTTGAATCGCCCAGGCCGGCGACAAACTGTTCAGACAACCATACTGCCAGTCCACCGTCCGTGTGTCGCCCTCACCGAGCGGGAAGAGCGCCTTGAATCGGCCATCGCGGACAGCCGCAATGACATTGCCGTTCATCAGCGGCCGGAAGCAACGCCCCAGATCGGCCGCGCAGCCCTTGAGGGCATCGGTGGCCGCCGATTTGTAGCCGGTCTCAAAAATCTCCGGCTTGGCCGTCGTCAGATCGGGCGAACTGCCTACCGCCTGCACCAGACCCACGCCGACATCCGAGCGCGTCGCCTGCGTGCCATCCGCAAACGTCACGATCAAACTACCGACGACGTACACCAGTTGGTCATTGTTAGCCAGCGTCAGGGTCTTGAACACGCCACCCTCGAACGCCCATTTGGCTGCACCGAAAATCTTGTCCAACATCAGCCGCACGAATTCGTGGAAGACCCACGGTTTGCCGTGGGCGACCTTGCTATCCTTTTTCACGGCCCACTCGGGCACCAGCCAGTGGACCAGAACCGTGATTTGCTCCAAGAGTGTCAGGATCATAGAATCCTCCTTCGGCGGGGCCTCCAGGGTCAGCCGCACCGCCTCGATATGTTTGCACCGCACCCCCAACGCGGCAAATCGTGCGAAGTCTGCACAGGTACAGGCCCACCCCGTTGCCTGATCGGTAGGGGTAATAGCGTAGTGGCTACGCGAATCAGTTACCAGCCAGCCATCGGGCGGGCTACGCGCCACCCGCAAGCGCCGGTCGTTAAGACCAGCCCGCGCCCGGATGGTGCGCCGATCTTGCTCAGCGACACGATCAATCATCGCTTTTTCAGACCGGCGACCGACGCCAGCTGACAGCCCGGCGCAGTGGGTTGCGATTTGCACAACTCACCACTAGCCAGCCGGACGCTGCCCCGCAGCGCCGTCGTCAGATCACACGTATCGCCGCCATTGGCGCAGAGCGCCGGCACGATCGACACCACCGCCGCCGCCATGATCGCCACGACCACGGCCAACATCGTTAGTTTCCGCATAGATAGGGTCCTTTCCCCCCAACCGGGGACATGGTGAAAGAACGGCGATCGCGCGATCGCCGGACAGAAAGGCCGCGCATCAACGGACGTTGATTCAACGGTCGACAGACTGCAAGGTAGAGAGAGGTGCTGCACGTGGTACTGCGAGGTAGAGAGAGACTCAAACGCGCGGGATAACCACGCACGGGATGAGAACAAAAGAATAATGTTTCTGCAGAAACACGGCCTAAGCCCCCGCGAACCGATCAGCCCCTGCTCAAGTGCCGATGTCACTAGAAACAGCAACCGGGCAGCCCAGAACTTCGGGCTACCCGGTTGAGATTACACTTAGAGGCTACAGACTTCATCAACACACAAAACAACGAACAGTGCGTCAGAGGTAAGGCCGCTGATCGCCTGTGTCCCACGAGCCGAAGGGCGGTAAGGCCGCCAGGTCGAACACGTGGCTGCACTGCAAGAAGCTGTAAGGTGACTAACCGCCGATTTGTCAGCGCGCGAACGTGAGACGTCCGCTGTGCGCCGTCTTCCACCGAAGACCGGCGGCGGTTCGGCTAATGGCCGGACACACTGACTCGCGAGAGTCAGCCGCGTCACCTGTTTGTTAAAGGTCGCAGGTTAAGCGGCCGACGCTAAGCGCTGGCCGCGTTGACCACTACCGCGGGCTCAAGGTCGCCCCCCATCGGCAAGGCCGCCAACGCCGCCGCCGAAATCTCAGGCGCAGCGGTGGTTGCCGCCCCCGGTTGCTCGGCCTGTGGTCGCTCAACCGGACGAGCCACTGGCTGACTGCGCGGCTGGGCCGCAGGCCGTCGCCGATCAGTCTCCCGGATCACAATCATCTTGGCCAAGAAATCAACTTTGCGCCGGCTGACGGCAATCTCATCTGAGTTGGCAGGGCATTGAAACAAGTCCTTATCACTGGAAGTACGCAGGAAAGTCGTCAACGTCTCCGCGTGCTCACGCACGATCGGCGTCGCCTGAACCGAGACCAGCATCCCCGGTTGGACCGGCATGGGCAACAACCGCGTCACCTGGATCGGCAAGAGGATGGTAAAGAAATCCAGATGATTCGGCTCGGCCTGATCGCCCTGATCCTGCTTGACAAGCAGCCGGAAGTGTAGCTGATCATCATGCCGCCAGATGCGATCGGAGATGCGTCCCAACAGGTTTGCTTCCGCATACGGTCGTTCCGCCCCGCGTCCCGGCCGGCGAATGATGATCGACTGCGCGATCAGGTCCGTCTGCGTTCGATGGTTACGAACCTGCTGCGCGGCCAAACTGTGGATATCTAGTTTCGGCCCGGCGGCCCGCTTCAAGAATTGCGCCAGGGTCTCAACGCTCTCGCGATGAATCAGACGGGCCTGCACATGCAGGTTCATGCCGACCGTCAAACGTCCGACGGCCAGCGCGCGGGTCACACCAATCGGAACATCAATCAGATGGGTCTGGGCCGGGTCGGGAGCGGCCCCCGGCAAAGCGTGGCGTGTGCTCAGGTAGAACCGGAGCGAGTCACCGTAACGCCAGACGCGTTGCACAATCTGGCCC
>JAGOBP010000503.1 GCA_017999195.1 Thermoflexales bacterium | reverse complement strand
GGGCGTATTGAGTTGATTGACGAAAATGACGGTCCCGCCCGCGCGTGACTCCGGGACACCGCGCTTGCCCGTCGTGGGCACCGTAATCAACTGGCGCACAATCGTGGTGATTTCGGTCGCGGGCACCCGCGCGGTGAATGGATCGATCTCGGTCACTTCGGGGTCCGCGATGATGTTGACGGTGACGATGAGGCGGGTGGAACTGGGCACCAGCGTGATCTGGGCCTGCGGGATGATCACCAAAGCCGCACCGACCAGCACAACCAGCACGATCAACATCAGCGGCAATTTGACGATTTGCCACGCGGGATGCCGTTTGCGAACCTGCACATCCGATCGATCCCGCTCGACCGCCGCGCGTCGCGCCTCGCGCGTCTTGCGGGCCGAGGGCTTCCACGGCTTCTCTTCATCGTCGTCTTCGTTGGCCGGTGTGTGCCAGCGCGTTTTGCGTTGGGCGGCCTCAACCGATCGGAACACGGGCAGGCCCGTTTCACGCACGGTAGTGCGCACTTCGCCGTCCGGTGAGACGATCGCCACTTCGATGCGCTGCACCTCGGCAAAACGCCGCACGATGTGCAGATCGACCGTCTGGCGCAGCACGGGCGAGTCCCACGGCACCACCAGAATCACGCGCGGGTCGTTGGCCGTAGCCAGCCGATCGCGTACGGTGTGAAGGTCGTCGTGTTCGTCCAGTTCGATAATGGCCGTCATAGTGTCACGATACAGAGTGTCGGGGCGACCCGATGGTGCGGCCGCCCCGAACAAGAATGCGCTTATTTTACCACAGGCCCGCGCGCAAATGACGTACGGGCCGGTGTATAATCCGCGTATTGGAATGGATTGTGCGTTTGAAGTTGCCGCTGGCAATAGTCGATCAAACCCGGCTCCAGCGGCATCGAAACTGACCGTCTGCGTTATCTGACTCGGAATAAGGTAAGGCGGGATGATTTCGTCCAATGTCTGTTGGGTGGGCTTGCAACACCTGAAATGACGACATCGTAAGAGATCTAGGGCTCAACAACTAATATGACAGAAACGCTTACTTTGGAACAACATGGCTATCAACCTATTCAGCCTACTTCATTCGCTGAAATTCTAGCGGCGCTTGCGCAGATTGATCCTAAGATTTCGTCGTTTGTCATTCTAAGTCAAAGTGACGGTAGTTATCTTCAAACAGCAGGTAGTCGGTTACGCTTGACCTTAGAATATCGGCAGATTACCGGTGCCACATTCAAGCACTATGTATTGGGGCGACCACCTGTGAGTGAGGTAGCTGAATACATTGAGTGCAACGTTGGGCCGATTAAAGTCTACCAGCACGAAGTTCTCACGTTGGACGACGCCTTGGAAGTCTTCAAGACTTTCTTTGAATCGCTGAGAATTTCTCAAGGGTATCTGCTGCGTGACACGACGGCGATGTTTCTTGAGATGTAGTCGAATGTTAGATGGAATACACTCTGACGCGGGGCGCGAGGATGGCTACAATGGCCTCACCTAAATTTGAAAAATTGATCGAGGTGAAGGATGGCGCGTGAGGCCAAGTATTTCACGCTGAGCCTGGATTCACTCCGGGCCATTGGCGGCTGGGCGGCGGACTGCGCTGAGCGAGCACTGTCGGTCTATGAGACACAGCCTAATTCAGACTCCCGGCTGCGGGCCGCGCTTGAGGGCATTCGGGTGTTTGCGGGTGGAGGCAAGCGAACCGCTCAGTTGCGGTCCCTGTCCTTGGCGGCGTTTGCCACGGCCCGTGAGGCAGACACGCCCGCTGCCTCAGCCGCCGCGCGTGCCGCTGGCTTGGCCGCATCGAGCGCATACACGCATCCCCTGGCGGATGCTCAACAAACGAAACACATCGTCGGTCCCGCCGCCTATGCTGCGCTGGCACTTGAGATCAACGGCGGTGGCGATCCCCACATCGGTGAGGGTGAAATCCGCTGGGCGATCGAGCACGTTCCGCCTGAAGTGCGCGAAGTCTTGCAGCAGATGCCCGCGCGTCAACCGGGCAAGAGTCGGGTGGAGGCACTCCTCTATGAATTGGATGCGGGCCTCCGCAGTGGGACTTTGCCGAAAAACGCCTGACTCGGCGTGCAGCCTGGTAAGACCTCGCAGGGTAGCGGCTCATGCGGGGAGAGAGGGTGGCGATACTCGACGGTCCGCGTTATCCGTTTCTGAGTGGGACAATGCGGAGTAATTTCGCCGATTATCTGTTGAGCAGACGAACATGGACTACCAAGACACGCTGGAAGAAATTGAACTCCGTACGAATCTGAACCACGAATTCGATTCGATCACGAAATTTATGCTCGGCATATGCCGATCACTGCAACTGTCTCCAACAGGGCGCGAGGCTCTTGAGGTCGCAACTCGATATCTCGATGGTGCTGCTTCAGATCAAGAACTTGAAAGAATCCGGATTGCCTGCTGGAATTCGATCGAGGGTCGAAACTGCGACCTTACCGATCCGGAGGTGGCATCCACGCGAACGATCATCTGCGCCACATACTCACGAAGCTGTTCCGATGACAAATTTTCCAGGCTTGACGCCTTTGAGGATTTTGCGATGGCGGCTGGCGTGGAACCCTACAACCTTGTCGCTGCATTGAGGGCGGCCTTTGCCGATGTGTTGAACCACGGTACTGCCTAACAACATGGCATACAGTCATTACAAACTTTACAGGTTTTCAAAGCAACGAGCGGACTGCCGATGACAGTCCGCTCGTTCGTTTTGTTGACAAATCGTAGGGGCGAACCTGTGTGTTCGCCCACGGGCAAACACGCAGGTCTGCCCCTACATGGATTGCGTATCGCTACCGCACCATCCCCGCCACAATCCCCTTCACGCTCTCCAGCGCCTCCGCCAACTTAGACGCATCCTTGCCGCCCGCCTGCGCGAGGTTAGGTCGGCCGCCGCCGCCGCCGCCGATGTGCTGCGCCGCCTGCCGCACGATCTTGCCCGCATCCAGCCCGCGCTCGATCAAGTCTGGCGTCACCGCCACCAGCAGACTCGGCTTGCCGTCGAATATGGCGCCTAGCGCAATCACACTCGCGCCGAGTTTGGCCCGCGCCCAGTCGCTCATCTCGCGCAGCATATCCACATCCAGCGCACTGACCTTCACCGACAGCACCGTCACGCCGTTGACCTGCTCCGCGCGATCGAGCATCGCTTCGAAATCGCGTTTGGCCTGATCGCGGCGCGCCTTCGTCAATTCTTTCTCCGCCGCCTGCGATTGCTCCAACACTTCCAACACCTTGCGATCGAGTTCGTCGGGCGTCGTCTTGAGATACGCCGCCGCGTTTTGCAACTTCTTCAAGCGGCCCTGAATAAACGACGACGCGCCCCGACCGGTCAGCGCCTCGATGCGGCGCACGCCCGCGCCCACGCTGCTCTCCGACACGATGAGCATCTGCCCGATTTCAGCGGTCTGCGTGACGTGCGTACCGCCGCACAATTCCATGCTGACGGGTTTCTCTTCGGGATAACCGGTCCGAATCACGCGCACCACATCGCCGTACTTCTCGCCGAACAGCGCCATTGCGCCGTCGCCCACCGCATCCTTATACGTGCGATGCAGCACCATCACGGGATAGTTTGCCAAAATCAAATTGTTGACGTTCTCGCCGATGATGTCGAGTTCGTCTTGAGTCAACATCGCGCCATGCGTAAAGTCAAAGCGCAGCCGATCGG
>JAGOBP010000043.1 GCA_017999195.1 Thermoflexales bacterium | reverse complement strand
AGCGCGTGCAGCACGTCTAGCAGAAACGTATCCGCAACGACGATTAACACGCTGTAGCCGGCCAGACCCATCGCGAGAGCGGGATCAAACGTGACAAAGTTCGTGGCTTGCGCCGTCGTGATGAGAAACACATCGGACAGGCCGTGCAAGTTGAAAAGCAGTTCCACCAGATACACGCTGGTAATCAGCGAGGCCGAGGCGATAGCGCTGCTCGTCAGAATCGGCACCAGGGCATTGGCCAGGGCGTGCCGCCAGAGCACCGAGCGTTCGCGCAGGCCCTTGCCGTGAGCGACCACGATGTAGTCGCGCGTGAGTTCTTCTGACACGGCCATGCGCGTGATGCGGTTCAGCGTGGCCCATTGCGCCAGCGCCAGCGTCATGACGGGCATCGCCAGATGGCGCAGCGCATCCAGCGACACATCCGGCCGGCCGTTGAGCAGGCCGTCGATGGTTACCAGGCCAGTGTAACTGTGAAAGGCATCGGACGAAACCAGCGTTTTTACGGCGTCGCTCAGACGGTCGATCGGGAACAGGCGCAGGCTGATATAGAAGATCGCCAGGATGCCGAAGGCGAGTACGAAAATCGGAATGGACGTGCCGATAAAGGTAAACAGTTGCACGCCCCGATCGAACTTCCGGCCCCGCCGGGCCGCCGACCAACTGCCCGTGATCACGCCCAGCGGAATGAACGCGATGGACGACCACAAGAGCAGTTCCACCGTGACGGGCGTGCGGCGCAGCAAATACGGCAGCACCTCTTGACGCGCGCTGAAACTCCAGCCCCAATCGCCGCGCAGCATCTTCTCCAGCCAGCCCATATACTGGATCACAAATGGCTCGTCCAGATGCCGCTCTTTGATTAGATTCTTCATCAGCGGATCATCCGGCAGCACATCATCGATGCTGACTTTGGGCGGTAGATACAAGTAGGCGCGGCGGGCGGGCGGGGCCAGCATCGCGATGCCGTACAGTGTGGCGGTGATGACGATCAGCGTCAACGGTACGGCCAAAATGCGACGAATGAGAAAGCCCACAATCGGTGGCATATGAACCTCGGGTGTGGCTGGACTATTAAGATTAGATGCGCCTCGCACCAAAAAGCGGAAGACGATCAACGATCAGTGCGCTCAAAACGGGTGAAGTATAATCGAGCCACGCGGGTATCTTCTTCGGGCGAGGTGCGTATGGTGGCGTTTCTGTGGGCCTTTGTCAGTTTAGCCAAGTTGTTTCGAGCGTTGTTCCGGCAGCCGGAGTCGCGCGCACTGCTCTTCATGGCAGTCACGGTGATTGGCCTGGGCACATTGTTTTATCATAACGTGGAAGGCTGGCGTTGGCTGGATGCTTTGTATTTCTGCGTCGTCACGCTGGTCACCATCGGCTACGGCGACTTCACGCCCAAGACCGACGGCGGCAAGTTGTTTACTATCGTCTACATCATCATCGGGTTGGGCATTCTGAGCGGCTTCATTGCGGTGGTGGGTGAAGCCGTGATCAAAGAGCGGCCTTTGCAGTTGATCAAGCGTCCGGCGAAGAAAGATACCGATGTCGAGTTCCACGAGAGTTAAATTACCGTCAAAATCACCGGGATTTTTGACGCATCTATTGACAGCCGTAAATTCGGCGCGTATAATCGGCGGCATGATGCAGACCCAACCGCAGTTCTCAACTTTATTCGATCTCAACGTCAAGCCCGCACTCAGCGTGCGCGGTTTGGCGCTGTGTGTTTGGCCGCCTGTGGGAGGCTTTCGGTAGATCATCCGGGTGATCTATCGTCGGTTTGCACAGGCGCGAAGACAATCATCTTCGCGCCTTTTTATTTGTGGGTGATGACCATGAACCGCATCCTGTTGTTGAACGCTTCTTATGAACCCTTGCGCGTGATCGGGCTGCCGCGCGTGATCGGCCTGTTGATGTCCGACAAGGTCGACGTGATCGAGACGTGGCCCAATCGTGAACTGCGCTCGCCCACACTGAGTGTACCCATGCCCAGCGTGCTGCGCTTGCGCTACTACGTACACGTCCCGCGCCGGGGCGCATCATGGTCGCGGCGCGGCGTGTTGGTGCGCGATCGTTACACGTGCCAGTATTGCGGCCGCGTTTTGCGCGCCGACGAAGCCACGATCGATCACATCGTTCCGCAGTGGCAATGCCGTGCGGAAAAGATACCGCCGGACACGTGGAGCAATACCGTCGCGGCGTGCGCCAAATGTCAGCAGCGCAAGGGCGGCCGCTCCATGCACGAAGCCGGGATGCGCTTCATCGATCCCGACTTCGTGCCGAAGATGCCGCGCGTCAACTATCTGGTGGTGGCAACCGGCATCCGGCCCGAGTGGAAACAGTACGTTGAAGTGTAAAACACCCGGCCGAAGTCAATGCGACTTCGGCCGGGTGTTTTTTATGGGTCGGGCGTATCAGGCCAGACGTTTACGGTTCGACCGGATAACCGGCCGCGATCCAGCCCTGGAGTCCGCCTTTGATCGGATTGACTTTGCGGAAACCGTTTTCCATCAGGAATTGCGCCGCACGGGCGCTTGATTCTTCGGCCGGTCAAGTACAGTAGGTCAGAATCCACGCTTGTGGGTCCAGTTCCTGCCAGCGTGCTTCCAAATCATTCAGCGGAATGGACACCGCGCCGGGGATGTGGCTGTTGGCGAACGAATCGGCATCACGCACATCCAGGTAAACGGCTTGCTTCAGATCATACGCCGCTTTGGAGTCGCCCAGACTGACGCGCACGATCTCGGGATACGGCAGTTCTGCGGGCGCAGTGGGTGCCGCTTGCGGCGCGCTGGCTTGCGGCGCACTAGCTTGCGGCACAGTCCGCGGTACGCTGGGCGCCGGTGTGGCGGGCGTGCCCGCCGGAACGGCGCTGAGGATTAAGAGCGTGCCCACCGTAATGATCAAAATCGATCCGACGATGAGCACCAAACGTTGATTCGAGTTGGACATTCAGCCTCCCTTTGCTGCGAATTAGTTTGCTGTGCGAACTTCGTGAACGACATCACCCGCGACGACGGTCATGATCAAATTCAGATCAGCATCGAGCAAGATCAGATCGGCGTCTTTGCCCGTTTCCAAACTGCCTTTGGTCTGCGCCACCCCGATCGATTTGGCGGCGTTCCAACTGGTCATGGGCCAGGCGGCGTGCAGGGGCAGACCCGTGGCGGCCATGATATTGCGCAGCGCGCGATCCATGGTCAATACGCTGCCAGCCAACGTGCCATCGGGCAGGCGGGCCGTGCCATCGCGCACGGTCAACGTGCGGGCATCAACTTTGTAATCGCCATCGGGCATGCCCGCGCCGCGAATCGCATCGCTGACCAGGATCACGCGCTCGGGGCCTTTGACTTTTACCAGGATTTTCATCGTGGCGGGATGGACGTGGATGTTATCGGCAATCAATTCGGTGTAGAGATGATCGATCGTCATCGCCGCGCCGACCGCGCCCGGCTCGCGATGTCCGAGGCCCGTCATGGCATTGAAGGTGTGTGTGGTCTGGCGCAAGCCATGCTCGACCGCGCACACGATTTGAGCGTACGTGGCCGCGGTGTGCGCCGCCGACACCGTGATGCCGCGCCGTACGCATTCATCGATCAGCCACAAATTTTCCGGGAATTCCGGGGCTAATGCGATCAGCTTGACGTGATTCTGATCGAGCAGGGCGCTGATCTCGATCGGGTTGGCGCGGCGAATATATTGGGGCGCTTGCGCGCCAGACTTTTCGGCATTGAGATACGGCCCTTCCATGTGCGCGCCTAAAATCGTTGCGCCATCGGGCACGCGGCCGGTGAGTTCGGTAATCACATCCAACGCACGCCGGGTGTCATCGGGCGAAGCCGTCCAGGTGGTGGGCAGAAAACTGGTGACGCCGTGCTGCGCATAAAAGCGCGCCATCGTGTGCAGCGCAGCGGGCGAAGCGTCCATGGTGTCACAGCCGCACGCGCCATGCACATGCAGATCGATGAAGCCGGGCAGCAAATGCAGACCATGCGCATCGATGACGCGCGTCGCATTGCCGTCGAGCAACGGGGGGGGCTGCCCCGGCCCGATCAGCTGAATGCGTGATCCATCGGTGAGCAGCCAGCCGGGCTGGTAAACTTCATCGGGCGTATAGACGTGCGCGTTCGTGAACAGGAGTCGAGGGCGTGGCTCGGCTATCATGCTTGGCCTGTGGTGATTGAAGGATGTCGGACTGCGTGATATTATAAATCACATCTTGGATTTCGATAGGACTCACCTCATGACAACTTCGATCTTACAGCAAGAGATTCACGAACAACCGATCGCGCTGGAACGCTTCCTGACCGATCAAGCCACGACCGCCGATGAGCTGGTGCACGCCCTGCGGTTGCGCGATATTCAGTATGTGTTGATCGCCGCGCGCGGCACGTCGGACAATGCGGCGCGCTATGCGCAGTATGTGCTGGGCGCATTCAACCGCATTCAAGTGGCGTTGGCGACGCCGTCATTGTATACGTTGTACGGCACACCGCCCGATCTGGGCGGGGCGCTGGTGGTGGGCATCTCGCAATCGGGGCAGTCGCCGGACATTGTCAGCGTGTTGACGACGGGGCGGGCGCAAGGCCGGCCCACCCTGGCGATCACCAATGTGCCCGATTCGCCGTTGGCGCAGGCCGCCGATTGGGTGCTGCCACTGGGTTGCGGCGTCGAGCGGGCCGTGGCCGCGACCAAGACCTATACCACTTCGCTGGCCGCATTGGCGCTGTTGTCGACCGCCTTGAGCGGCAACGAACAGCGGCGCGCGGAACTGGCGCAAGTGCCCAACTGGATGCGGCAGACGCTGGACAACATCGAGCCGGTGCTGGCCCGTGTGGAGCGTTATCGCTATGCGGGGCGTAGTGCCGTCATCGGGCGGGGCTTTAACTACGCCACCGCGTTTGAAGTGGCGCTGAAGATCAAAGAGTTGACGCGCGTGGTTACAGAGTCGTATTCATCGGCGGACTTTTTGCACGGGCCGATTTCGGTGCTGGAAGCGGGCTTCCCCTTGATCGTGGTTGCGCCTAGCGGACAGACGTTGAGTGATCTGACCACGTTTTCGATCGAAGCCAAACGACGCGGCGCGGAATTGATCGTGATTAGCGATGATGACGCGGTGCTGCAATTGGCGCAATTGCCGATGGCCTTGCCGCGCGGCATTCCCGAATGGCTTTCGCCGTTGATGGCGGTGCTGCCGGGACAGTTATTTGCGATGCATCTGGCTGCGGCGAAGGGCTTGAATGTGGATGCGCCGGTGGGCTTGAAGAAAGTCACCGAGACGCGTTAGCAGGTAAGCGTGTGAATAAAAATAACGCGGGCCACCAGTGGCCCGCGTTATTGATCTATTTGCGATTGGCATCAACGGAGTAAGAGCGCCGATTGCGCCGCAACTTTCCGCGCACGCGCTCCAACTCGGCGCGCGCGTTCTCTAGCGTGGGATGTCCAACATCCTCCATCCGCGCGACACATTGCTCCAGATACACCACGGATTCAGCCGAGCGGCCCATTTCATCGAGTTGCAGACCGATGTTCGCCAGCACGATGGATTCGCTCCAGCCATCACCGGCCTCTTTGAACAGCGACAGCGCTTGCTGATACGTATCCAATGCTTCCTGCATCTGGCCGCGCGAATGGTAATTCAGACCCAGATCATTGAGCGATGTGCCTTCGGCAATCTTATCGTCCGAAATGACTTGCGGTTGCCCAATGGCTTCGCTGGGTTCGACATGATATTCTGCGACCGGCGGTCTTAACTGCTTGATCTCGCTGGGCCGCGCGAGCTGCTCAATGGCTTCGGGTTGCTTCACCCACTTGATGCTTTCCGGCTGAGACTTGACGTAGGTTCTAACCACAATCGCGCGGCTGACACCCCAGGCCAAGATGGGAATCGCCAGCGCGGCTAATGAGATGACGACGGCGATGGTGATTGGGCCAATCCACGCGGTGGACACATTGGCCGTCGCATTGGCTTTCTCGGCTTCAAGATTAGCCAGCGTTTTAGCTTCGGCCATCTTGAGCGCCGATAAGGTGGCTGCTTTATTCGCCTCAAGGATGCTGAGATCGGCCTGCTTTTTTAGATCTAGCGCGTCGATTTCGCTCTGCGCTTTCAGCGCTTGCGCCGTGGCATCGCCTTGCGTTTGTAGATTTTGCGCCGAGGCCTGGCTTTGCACCTTGAGGTCTTGCTCGGCCTTTAACCGATCGAGTTCAAGTTGAGCTTGCCCCGCAATTCGGGTGGCTTCGGCCCCAAGTGTCACGCGGGTCGCTTCGGCATGCAGCTGGGCTTCCAAGCGCAAGTTGTCGGCCTTGGCCAAGTCTTCAGGGATTGTGCAGGACACCAACGTCGATAACGCCAGAATACACAGTGGCAGCCAGACGATTGATTTTAAGGATGTCTTGTTCACGGCCGGTCTCCAAAGTTCAATTGTGCCGTCAAGGTCAGAACGCGTCACAGATTAGCTGAGCAATGACCATTTATTTAGCTGGAACAATTATACTATCGAGTTGGCGCGAAGGGAAATGCAAATTCAGCTGCGAGCAAAGCGGTGCTTGCCAACATAAACATAGACCCGCGTACGCGGGTCTATGTAATAACCGTGTGATGTTTGCGGCCGTTATGGAATGAGCAATTGTTGACCCGGCGTCAGTGTGAGGTTGGTCAGGCTGTTGAGCTGAATGATGGCTTGCGTATTCGTGCTAAACACCTGCGCGACATAAGCCAGCGTATCACCGGCCTGAACCACATACACGCCGCGGGCCACGGGCATGGGCGACTGCAACAGGTTGCGCAGCGCCACGGTGGCTTCACCACCGGACGGATTTACTTGCAGCGCCAGAGTGAATTCGCGATTGGCGCCAACAATGTCACCGCGATTTTGCAGGCGATAGCCGAAGTTGACGTGGGCCGCATACAACTTGGTGGTCATCCCGGGGTAGGCGGGTTGGATGGTGAGGATCTGTTGAATCACCGGGATGACACCGCCCCAATCTTCAACCGCCCATAGACTATCCAGCGACGCCAGCAATTCTCCCATCATATCGACCGTCGGTTGCGGCGTGACGGGCGACTCGACCGTGGGCGTTTCGACTGCGGGGGGCACACTTGGTTGACTGGCGGACTGCGTCGGCGTGAGTGGCGGAACGCCCACCGGCGTTACCGATGGGATAACTTGTTCTGGCGCATACGGCGAAGTGAACAGCGTCATATCGATCAAGAGGTTGGCAAAGACTTCACTGCTGGTGATCGTCACTGTGTTCAGGGCGACGCCCTTGACGGTTGTTTCGCCCAGCGAAGCCAGATAGCGCACCAGATCGTAGGTTGGTCCTTGCACTCGCAGCCGCGCACTGATCGTCGTGAAGAGTGGTTTAGGACCCTCGGCGGGCACGACCTCGGTTTGAAAGTCTACGACGGCAACGCCGGTCTTGCTGGCAGTCTGATATAAGCCATCGACAATCTGGCTGGCTTGATAGTCCGGCAGAAAGACGCCCAGCGTTTGCGTCAGGGTGGTCTGCGCCGCCACTAATTGTTGCTGCAAATCATCGGGCGTGACTGACTGCAAGTTCTGCGCTTTCGCCAGCACTTGGCGCGCATCGGTCAAGTTGGCGGCAGCCTCGTTGCGCTCGCGCAGCGTGGGCAAAATCGATGTGGTCAGGAAGAGCAGGAAGATCAGCAGCGTGATCACGATACAGGCCACGGCCAGAACCACGGCCAGATTCTTGCTCAATTGATTACGCAGATTGGCGAACAGGGCGGGCAGTTTCATGGCGCAGACACTTTCAATTCGACGATGATGACAAATTCAACGCCAAAGAATTCCGGCGCAGAAGCCTGAGTCAACAGGCCGCTCGATGGCCGCACGGCTCGATCGGTGGTTGCCAGCCAGTTGATGGTTGGCACTAACCGTATAACGTTGATGGGTGGCAGCCCGGCGCTCAGTAGTTGTCCGCCATTGATCGATGAACTCGCCGGAATAATGTTCAACGGCGTGGTCGGGGCGCACGGCGCGGGCGGCGACGCCACTTCATTGACGGTGACGCTGTACGTCTGGCTGGGACCGAAGAACAGATCTTTGTTAGCGATGGTCGTAACGGCCGGGCCATCGATCGTGGCCGTGATGCACAGCATTGAGGCGTAGGCCCCGGCGGGGGCGGTGGCATAATCGTCGTTGATCCATGCGCCGCCGCCTTGCGTGGTTGTGATAAAGGTATCAACGCCCAACGCCAGATTAGACGTTTGAATCGTGTAATACCGATTGGCCTTCGCCATGAACACGATTTGATCGGTGTCGTTGCTTGGATAGAAGTTGCGCGCCTGGCTGCCGTTTACCGCAATTGGCGCGGGCGTAGCCCCATCGGGTTCGTAGGTGTCCCGCAAGTCCGGCGTCGGCGAAGGGGTGGGGCTGGGTGTCGCCGAAGGCGTGGGCGTCGGCGTGAAGGGCACGGGCGTACTGGTTGTAACGGGCGTGGGGGTCGGCACAAATTCTTCCAGGACAAGTTGATACTGCTTGTCTGGTCCGAACTGCCCCCGATTGGTGATGCGCGCGGTCGCGATCACGTCGCCGCCGGTTACACTGAACGTCAGATCAGACGCCAGCATGCCCGGCTTGGCATCATCATTGGTGTAGATCGATGTGCCCACGCCGATGGTCATGAACGTATCCACACCCATCGCCAGATCGGTCGTGTACAAGCGATAGAAGCGGCCTGATTTCACCAGGAATTGAACCTGATCGAAATCGCCCTCGGGATAAAAATTGTGCAGTTGCGATTGCGCAATCGCAATCGGCTTCGGCAACGTTTCGTCCGACTCGTAGGCGTCACGCAGATCGGGAACCGGCGTCGCGGTCGGCGCGGATGTGGCTGTGGGGGCAACTGTCGATGTAGGCACTAGCGTAGCGGCCGCAGTCGTGGCCGCCGGACCCGGCGTGGGCGTCAACGTGGGGACGACTTCTTCCACGCTCAGTTGATAGCGTTTGTCGATACCGTACTGGCCTCGATTGGTCGTGCGGATGATGGCGATGACATCAACCTGAGTGTTCTGGAAGGATAGTTCAGAGGCCAGCGTGCCGGGTTTGGCATCATCGTTGATGTAGACCCGATCGCCGACGCTGATGCTGATGAACGTATCAACACCGGGGGTTAAGTCGCTGGTCGTGATGCGATAATAGCGGCCGCTTTTGGCGAGGAAGGTTTCAGTATCGACATCCAGGCCGGGATAGAAGTTGTGCAGTTGTGGCGACCCGATGGAGATCGGGCGGGCCAGCACGTCCGTATTGTCCGGCTCGTATTCATCGCGCGGCTCAACCGTTCCAGAGAGCGGCGTTGTGCCGCCGACCGAGCCGGTTCCAACCAATGTGGGTGTGCCCGTAACCAGGGGCGTGGCTAATACGCGAATCGATTGCACGTTGACACGATTGAAGAGCGTGCTTTGTTCCAACGTGCGCGCATAGTTGACCACAGCGTTTTGATCGACGGCGCGGCCGCTGAGCGTCAGCCGATTGCTGCCGCTGTTGAGCGCCTCGATCTGCAAGATATTCGGATCGTAGCGGCCAAGCGCGGCCATAATCGCCGGCCAGTCGGGGCGGACAACGTTGAGTTGTTGATTGGCCGCCGCGATCTGCTGCGTTTGCGACTGGACTTCGGTCAGTTGGGCCGACAATTGTTCGATCGCCGGTACCGGAGTCGGCACGGTGTTGATCTGGCTGATGGCGCTGTTCAGATCAGCCGTGATCCGCTGCGTATCGGTGCGGATGGCGTTGTTGACGAGCACCAGCGGCACAAAGAAGAAGGCCAGACCGGCTGCCACCAGCCACAAAATCAGCGTGTTGCGCGGAACGCCCCGCGGCGCGGGACGCTTAGGTTTAGCCGTCGGCCCGGAGGGGGGCGGCACTGCTGCACTTGAGGCTGGTTTGCCGGTCTTGCCAGTTGGTTTACCCATAGTTCGTCATGTTACCATACAGTCAGTTTAGAAACCACGTGTTCACACCTTAGGTTCAAAAAAACTCTCCAAGAATCACCGCGATGATTTTGGAGAGAAGGCGGCAGAACCTTACGGAACAATCAACTGCTGGCCCACCTGAATGTTGTCACTCTCCAGGCCGTTGACCGCCTTCAACTCTTCCAGTGATACGCCAAAACGTGAAGCCAATGAAAACAGTGTATCGCCTGCGCGCACCGTGTACGTCGGCGATGCGCCGCTGGCGCCAGGTCCGGTTGCGGACGGCGTGGCTGCACCGGTAACTGGTCCGGCGTCGGGCGTCGGCGGGATGACAACCACCGCACCCGCATTCGCCAGATAATCGTGCAGCTCATCCGCCACATCGGGCTTGAGCACCAGCGCATCTTGCGGCGGATTAGAATCCACGCGCAAGGGTAAAACCATGTCGGGCGTGATCGTGATCAATCGGATGCGGCTGGGATCGATCTGCGCGCCAAGTTGCGCCAACTGAATGATCTGTTCCAGCGTGAGATTGGTCTTGATCGATTCGCCCAGCGTTTGCAAAATCGGGCCGGCTTGCGTCAACAACTGCGTCAATCGATCGCCCTGCGTCAACTTATCGCGCACCGCCAGGATGACTTGTTGCTGGCGCTTCATGCGATCGAAATCGCCCATCACATCATGCCGGGTGCGCGCATATTTCAAGGCCAACCGCCCGTCCATATGAATCCGGCCCGCCGGAATGTACAACGGCTCGTAGCCGTAACCGGAATCAGGATAGAGCGGATCATCGATCGGGTAGGGCACGTCAAGGTCGATGCCGCCGACCAGATCGATCAATTTTTCAAAGGCCGTAAAGTTCACGCGCACATAATATTGCAGCGGCACATCCAGCGTGCTCTGCACCGTGGCCTGGGCCAAGGCCGGACCGCCGCCCGGGTATTCTTCGGCATCGCCGAAAAAGTGCGCGGTGTTAATCTTGCCCGATATTTCCAGGCCGGGCAGGGTGACCCACAGGTCGCGCGGAATCGACAGGCCCGCAGCCGTCAGCGCGACCGGATCGATCGTGACGGCGATCATGGTGTCGGTTCGCCACGGCCCCGACTGGCTTTCACGCTCGTCGATGCCCAACATCAAGATGGAAATGTGCGCCGCGCCCGACCATTGCGGCAGCCGGGTTGCAGCCGGCTCAAGTTCAATCGTATCGAATTCACGCGTCGCGCTGCGAGTCAGGTTAAAGATGGCAAAGGCCGCCATCCCGATGACAATCATGCCGGCGACCCAGATCAACGCGGCAGACGACGATTTTTGGCGTGAAGACATTCCTAACAACCCCCAGGCTATTCGCCGGGGTATTATAACACTAGAACTTAAAAAGAGCTGCTAACGGATTGTAAAGTAAGGCGATAATTGCGCCCAGGCACAGGAAGGGCGCATATGGTATCTGCGCCGAAGGCTGCCAATGGCGGCCCGCCAACAGCCCGATGGCGGCGATCCCCCCGGCGACCACGCCGATGAGCAGCGCCCACAGCACGTGCGGAAAGCCGAAGATGACGCCGATGAGCGCGGCCAGTTTCACATCGCCGCCGCCCAGATCGTTGGGACGCAGCCACAGGGCGGCCAGAAAAATCAACAGGCCAAAGGCCGCGCCGATCAACACACTGATCAGGTTGGCGCGCACGATCAGCAGTTGGGTGATGAGCGCAATGATCAGCGCCGGATACATGACGACATTGAGCACCAACCGGTATTTCAGATCGATGACGGCGACCAGAATAAAGAACGCGCACATCGCCGCCAGCCACAGCCAGTCACCGATGGTGCTGGTGCGCCCGCCCAGGTAGACCCATAACACGGCAATCAGCAACTCGATCGCCAGCGCGAGCCGATCGGCGGTGGCAGGCCGCAGGAGTGCCACCGTGAAACGCGGCTGCAAGTTCGGCGGCACCAGCGAGCGATCAACGGCGAAGCGCGGCAGGTAGTCGGCGGCCCAGTTGATGAGGCTGCCCGTCAGGATTCCGGTTAAGGCGTAGAGAATGATCATGGTTAACTTCGCTTAGTTTTGCTTGGGCCGTTCCTCACGGAAGCGGCGCACCAGTTCACGGGCCTTGGCCAGCAACTCATCGATATCGATTTCCGGCATGCCCTTGCTCAGCAGTTCCAGTTGTGCGACCGACGTGTCTTCCTCGGCAAATAGGCTGGCCAGGTCACCCAATGGGTTGTTGGGATCATGCCCGCTTTCTTCGCTCTCTTCTTCTTCGTTCGTCGCCTCTTCTTGCTGTTGCTGTTGATCTGGCGGCACATCACCCGGCGCACCCGGTTGTTCAGGCAGGCCGTCTGGCCCGATTACCATGCCCATTTGGCCCGCTTCTAACTGGACATCGGCCAGCAATTCTTCCAGTTCGGCCTCTTCATCATCATCGTCGGCTGCCGCTTCGCCATCTTCAGTGGCGCCGCCGGGTTTGGTTTTAACCCGTGACGAGATGACCAGGCCGACCGCGATAAACATGGGCAGCGTGGCAATGGCCAGTGCAATGAGGACGCCTTCTTGATTCAAGATGGAGGCCAGCAGAGACTGCTCACCGCCCGGCAGTTGCAGCGCCTGGGTTAGAGCGGCCAGCCGCTGCCGCGCGTCAACGTCGATGGTTTCCGCTTGCAGGGTGACGAGCAGCGTATTGACCGCGTCGCGATCCCAACTGCCCAGCGTGGCTTCAGCCTGAGCCAGATCGCGGTCGGTCCAATACCGATCGGCCACCAGCTGCACGAAGGCTTTTTGATTCTTGACGGTCATGTCCCAGGGATCGGAATTGGTCCACTGGATAGGCCACACCAGCCAGCCGATGACCAGCCAGCCGATTGCCAGACCGGTCAGGAAGAGCACCCATTTGGGCAGACCGCGCACACGCTCGGCCAGACTGAGCGGGCGGCGGCGACGGCGTGGCGGCCGCGGCGTCGGTGTGCCTTGCGGCAGATTGATGTCGAGTTCATCGCCTGTGCCAAAAATGGCGGCGAGTTCTTCAGGTTTAAGCGGTGAGGGGAGCGGTGTTTGGGCCATGGGTATCAGATCATGCCGCGAACAATGGGCGGCACCACTATGAAGCCGAAGCCAACCATAATAAACATGATGGCCACATAGTACGTTATTTTGATCATATGTGAGCCTTCGCTGCCGACAATGGCGAAACCGTTGACGATGGAGAGCATGAGCAGGATGCCGACGGTGATCAGGCTTAAGAAGTCAATTTGCGGCGTGCTGAACGACATCATGCTGCCCAGGTTCATGGCAGATTGGGCGTCAGCGCCGGTGCCCATGCTGCTGAGGGCGTCTTGCATGCGGATGCCAAACTGCTCCAGCACGGTCAGCAAGAAGACCATCAGCGCGCCCATGACGCCGTGCATGATCATGGTCAACCAGGCAAAGGTCGCGCCTACGCCCTGGCGCTGCGTGCGCAACATGGCGGTCTTCATGGAGAAGTCGCTGGTCAGGTTGCCCACCGTTTCTGGGTCGCCGCCCAGGTTGACCGATTCGTAGAAGATGCCGGCCGCCTGTTTAGCCAGGCTGCTGCCCGTCTCCAGGCCGAAGGTGCGCCAGCACAGTTCCGGCTTGCCAAACGACTTCAGTCGCAGGTCCAGCATACGGATGTCTTCTTGCAGCATGCGGAACGAGTCCAACTTGATGGCGGCGATGGCTTCTTTCAGGGTGGTGCCGCGCGAGGTCGCCGTACCACCGATCGAGCGGAAGAAGGCCGCAATCTCCTCGTCCTTCAGGCGCGTCTGATTATCGAACTGGCTGGAGGCGCGGCCGACCGGCATCAATAT
>JAGOBP010000042.1 GCA_017999195.1 Thermoflexales bacterium | reverse complement strand
GCGTAATGCGCATGCACATAGGCCATCGCCTGCCGCACGGTGCGCTGCGTCTCCGTGCCAAAGTGCTTGCTGCGCGCCAGCGTCGCCTCGACTTGCGCCAGCACCTCGGCCGCGCTGAACAGCCCTTTTTCCAGCACCGCCGCCACACCTTGCTGCAAACGCGCCATATCGTCCATCGTCAGAATCTGCGCCGTCAACACAATCACGGGCACATCGCGCGTCAATTCGCGCGCGCGCATCACGGCCAGCACCTCGAAGCCGTTCACGTCCGGCATCATCAGATCCAGCAGCACCAGATCGGGCCGCACCGTCTCCATGATCGCCAGCGCCTGCCGCCCGTGGATGGCCGTCAGCACTTCGCAGTGCGGCACTTGCGATTGCACCATGCGCACGTGCATGTCCAGAATGCCCGGCTCATCATCGACGACCAGAATGGTGCAGCCGGGTTTCGCGGCGGCGATACCCTGCCGCTCCAACGCACGGATCAAATCGGCGCGGCCGACGGGCTTGGTCAGATAATCGATTTCCAGCAGCGAACCGGCGGCCTCGACTGCGGACAAGGCGTAGTACATCACGGGCACATCTTGCGTCGCCGCGTCTTGCTTCAAGCGCCGAATCAATTCCCAGCCGCGCTCGTCATCGGGCGGTAAATTCAGCACGATCGCGCCGGGCGGGGCCGCGAGGATGGCAGACAGCCAATCGGGTTGTTGACGCAGCGCCCATTCTTCGATCTCAAAGCCGCGCCGCGCTAAGTGATCGCGCAATAGATCACCCTCACCCGTTTGATCGACCACCAACAGCACCACCCGCGCCCGATCGTGCCGCGCCGCGATCGGAGTGGCGTCCCCCGCCAACACCGGTAGCGTGAAGAAGAACGTCGAACCCGCGCCTTCTTCGCCGCTCGATCGCACGCCGATGTGCCCGCCGTGCAATTCGATCAGGCGGCGTGTCACGGCCAGCCCCAGCCCAATGCCGCCGTAGCCGCGCTGCGTGGTGCGCTCCGATTGATGGAACTCGTCGAAGATGGCCTCTTGCTCTTCGGGCGAAATGCCCATGCCCGTGTCGCTGACGGTGATGGTGACCTGCCCGTCCGCGACCGATGCGCCCAGCGCCACGCCGCCCTGCTCCGTAAATTTAGTGGCATTACTGATGAGGTTCAACACCACTTGCTTCAACCGCGTCCGATCGCCCCACACCGCTGGCAGATCATCGGGCACATCGGCGCGCCACGTCAGCCCTTTCTCGCGCGCCATCAATTCGCCCAGCCACACGGCTTCGCGCAGCGTCTCGCCGATGTCCAGCGGTTCGCGCGTCAGGCGCAATTCACCGGCCTGACTGCTCGCCAGATCGAGCACGTCGCCGATGAGGCGGGCCAGGTGCTGCGCGCTGGCGCGAATGCTCTTGAGGTCGCGCAGATACGAGGTCGGGAGCGCGGCACGCGCAGGTGTTTCTTCACGCAGCATCAATTCGATTGTGCCCACGATCAACGTCAGGGGCGTGCGTAATTCATGGCTGACCGTCGCGAGGAAACGGCTCTTCAACGAGTCGGCTTCTTCGGCCAAACGTCGGCCTTCCTCGGCGACCTGTCGCGCTTGCACCGCCTCGTTATACAGTTCGATGTTGTGCTCGACCAACCGCGCGCGTTTGAGCGTGCTGCCGATTTGCCCGGCGAGAATTTCATACACCTCTTCGCGATCGGGGTCGGCCTCGAACAACATATAACCCAATTGATCTTCGCGGAAGTACAGCGGCTCGACGACGAGACTGTAGCGTCGATCGCGCGGCAGCCAGCCCGGCGGCGCAAGTTGGCGCGAAGGGAAACGCCGCACGTCGCCAACCCGATCGAGCCGGCCCGCTTCATCGCCAGCCGCGATTAAGTTCGACCAATCCGTCGGAGCGGTCGCGTCTTCGTACAAGGCCAACGCAAAACGCGGAATATTGAGGCGCGGCAAAGACGAGACCAACACCTCGGCGAGTTCGGCCACATCCAATGTGGCGTTGAGGGTCTGCGTAATCTCGCCCAGCGTGCGCGCCTGTTGATCGGCCTGCCACGCCAGATACGCCTGCGCGCGCTGCGACGTCTCACCGATCAGTACGCGCGCTTGCTGCCACAAATTCTCGGCGCGAGGTACGCTATTCACATCAAGGCACGCCAGCGCGTGCCGCCGCACCATCGAGATTACCTCGTGCCACGTCGAGACACTTTCACCCAGTGCCGTGCTTTGCCGAATGACTTCCGTCAGCGTGGGCAGAAACGTCGTTGATGAACCATCGCGCACATCCAGCACAAAAGCATCGAGCAATTGTTCAAGCCACGCCATTGCTCGCACTTGATGGGGTTCACTGAACGAAGGCAATAAATCGGCTTGTAAAGCAGCGCGTTGATCAGCGAAGACCGCTTCAAATGAGATGTCCGAGGCCGGTGCAACTTCGGCAACCGCCTGCATCACGATCGGCGCGGGACACCCGCACGATTGGCGAATCAACAGTTGTGTGGGCAGCACCACCTGATCAGGGACCGTGCGGCCTGCCAGCAAATCCAAGGCCAACGCAATCGCCGTGCGGCCCTGCTCGAAGAAATGCAGCGGGCTGGTGGTCAGCGGCGGCGTCACGATGTGGCTCTGGGCTTCATCATTCACGCCCGCCATCACGATGTCGTCGGGGATACGCACGCCGCGCGCTTGCAGCGCCTTCATCGCGCCGATGGCCATGTTGTCACTGGCCGCGACCAGCGAATCAAATTGCACGCGGCGTCGATCGAGCAGGTCGCGCACGGCCAGCGGACCGCAACTTTCCTTGAAGTCACCCTGCACCACGAGGCTCGGATCGAAGGGCAAACCGTGTTCGAGCAGCGCATCACGATAGGCGCGATAACGATCATCGGCTTCTTGATGGAACTCCGGCCCGCGAATAAACGCCACGCGCGATCGGCCATGCGTCTCGATCAGGTGCGTGACCACATCGCGCATGCCGTGATAGTTGTCCACGGTAACGCCGGGGAAACCGGGCAAACGCACGCCCGCCGTCACGATTGGCAGCGGGCGATAACGTTCGCAAAAGACTTGCACTTCCGCCAAATCGACTTGCAGCGTCAGCCCGGCCAGCCAGATCACCAGCGCATCGAAGGCGTCAGGATCGACCAGGTCGTACAGGATGTTGGCTTGCGCTTCGAAGCCGTGCGGCGAGCGCAGGGGTTTGCCGGGGAAACAGACCAGATTCACATCGTGCTCGGCGGCGGCGCTGGCCGCGCCAGCCCAGACGAAATGACTGCACGGATCATTCGCGCCGTGCGTGAAGAAGGCCAGCGTGGGACGGTGGTTGGAGGAGCGGCTGAGTTTCTCGATCACGTAGCAATCCCTTTCGAGTGAGGGGATTGTAGCATTATTCATTCGATAGCGAGAGTACCATCGAATGAACACCGCACTCGCGTGCTGGCGCAAGTGTTCGATGGTTGACAGCGAAAACGTGTTGAAACACGTTTAGTCGTGTTTTGAGACACATAATACGCGACCGACCGCGCAAGCGCAGTCGGTCAGTAGGTTCAGCAGTGACACACTAAACGCGATTCAGTTTTTCGGTCAGATAATTGTACACGTCCGCTCGCCCTGACTTCAAATCGCGGCGAGTGGCGACGTATTTGCCGCCTTGAAGCAGACCTACAACGGGCGAATACTGCGAGCAGATGGTCATGCCGCTCGGGTTAACGCTGGACAACAGCTCGTCGAAGTAGGTTTGGTACTCGATCGGCGTGAAGTCGCAGGCAAACAGCACGATGCGGCCTTCGACCTTCGCTTTGAGTTTGGCAAACGACGGAATGTTGTACAGGTTGTAAATGTTCAGCGCGAGCAAGCCTCTGGTATTCAAGAAATTATCGGCGTGATGCGTGGCGTTGCCGCAATAGTGCACGCAGCCGCCACCGAACGTTTCCAAAATGCGAGAGTTATACGGCACGACAAACTCTTTGTACATCTTGGCCGAGATCAACACGGCATCATCATCGGAGAACCACACGCCCGCGTGCTTGCCGGTATACACCTGCTGATCGGAAATGCACTCGTTCCACGCTTCGCCGATGACTTCCTTTTGTTTCTTCACCCAGCGAATCAGCCCCTCGGTGACTTTATCCATCAACTCATGCGCGAGGCTGGGCGAATCGTGCATCAAGTAGATCAATTTATCGTAGCCCATCAACTGATTCGCCGTGGTCAACGGCCCTTGAAAGTCGGTGATGCCGACCGGCAGGAAACTGTTCTGCTTCATATACCGCAGGAAATCCAGCACTTTCGGCATGAGGCCGTCTTTTTCGGGATCGGGAATTTGCAGGTGCTTGATGTCGTCGGCAGTCTGAACCGGATAAAAGCGCGGATTGGCGGCCGGGTCTTGCTTATATGGAAACTCGATCTTGCAGCCGAAGGCCGAGGCGGCCACGATCGTGCCAAACCACGGCATCAAGTACGGCACAAAGTCATCGTCGATTTCCTTGACCTGATCGTAATACGTCCGCTCTTGAAACGTCGTCATGACGGCGGGGTCTTCGCAATACGTTTCTGGCAGCGTCTCCGTATCAAGGCCGAAAATCCAATACAACGCGCTGTTGACCATGAACGGCGGTTGTTTGACCGGCTTGAAGGCAAAGACATCGGCGGTCTTGGCTTCAACCTTCGCCAGACGTTGATCAAAAAGCCGTTGAAAATCGGCGCGTTCCGCAGCACTCAGGGGTTCGGTGGTCCAAGCCATGATGGGTCTCCTTGAAAGGTCAACTATGAGTAAACGCCGTATTTCTTGGCAGATTCAACCAGTGCGTGAATATTCTCGGCGGGCGTGGTCGCGCCGAGCGCACAGCCCGGCCCCAGAATGAAGCCGCTGTCCGGTTTCCACACCTCGATCAGTTCGCGGCAGGCATCGTCCACTTCGCCCACTGTGCCGGTCGCCATGACGAGCGTATCGATGTTGCCGAGCAGGCAGGTCTTGTGTCGTGCCGCATCCTTGATCTTCTGCGGATTGGTCTTGTGATCGACTTCCAGCACGGGCGCGCCGGTGCTGATGAAGTCCGCCAGAATCGGTACGGTGTTGCCACAGATATGCACGTGCAAGATGATGTTGTGTGCCTTCAACTCTTCAACCATCTTCTGCTCATGCGCCAGCGGATAACGCCGATAGTGCTTGGGCGAGATCAAATCCGGCCCGCCCACCGGCTCGCCGATCGAGGTGGAATGACCACCGCATTCGATCAGCGCATACGCGTAACGCGTAGCCACGCGCCGCGCATAATCCAGCAATTGATGGATCAACTCGGCCTGCTGCCCCAGCGCCACATCGACCATAAATTCATTCAAGCCGCGCAGTTGCGCCGCCAGATCCATCGGGCCTTGATCGGCCCGCGCACAAATCCACGCTTGATCGCCCAGTTCTTTCGAGAGAATCCGCGTGGCTTTCAAAATCTCGCACATCGGAAACGTCGTGTACGGATCAGGCACGGCCAGGTTCGCCACGTCTTCCAGTTTCGTGAGCAAAGGCTGATCGGCGACGGGCGCGCCATCATCACGATAGGTCACCACTGCGCCGCAAGCCTGCGCATTGCAGGCCGTGCCATTCTCCAGCAAAATCATGTCGTGCCCAAATTCGCGCCATGCCGTCAACATCGCTTGTGCCAACAATTCGCCGTCTTTGAAGACCTGACTCATGGGCAAACCGGTGACGTAAGCCGCAGGCTGAAAATTGTGCAGATCAACCGGGACTCGATCGGGGGTGCGCAGTTCAATCGCGGCGCGCACACGTTCAACGGACGTCATCTCGTTTTTCATGATGATCGCCCTAATGCGCCGCAATCAATGACAACGCAAGTCGCACGGCCCGACTGGCATCATTCGCAAAGCCGTCCGCCCCGATGTCGCCCGCGTAGGTGTCAGTCACGGGCGCGCCGCCGATGATCACTTTGACCTGATCGCGCAGACCCGCCGCCGTCAACGCCTCAAGTGTAAGTTTCATCGACGGCATGGTCGTCGTGAGCAAGGCCGACATGCCGATCAGGTGCGGTTGATGCGCGCGAACGGCCGCCACAAACCGATCGGGTGGCACATCCGTCCCCAGATCGATGATCTCAAAGCCTGCGCCCTCCAACATCATCGCGACCAGATTTTTGCCGATGTCGTGCAAGTCACCCTGCACCGTGCCCAGCACGATGCGGCCCGCGGCTTGATGATTGGTCTTGGCCAGATGCGGCTTCAGAATGGCGAGGCCGGTCTGCATGGCGCGCGCCGCGAGCAGCATTTCAGGCACAAAATATTCGCCCTCTTCAAAGAGCCGCCCCACTTCATTCATGGCGGGCACCAGACCCTCTTGAAGAATGGCCTCAGGCCCAAGGCCCGCGTCCAAAGCAAGTTGCACGTGTTCGCCCACGGCGGACATTTCACCGTCGATGATGCCGGAGTAAATAGGCTGTAACTGACTGTCCATAGCGCTCTCCTTGCGATTAGTGGGGCAGATACGGTTGGGTCGATGTTCGAATGACAAGTTCGGTGGGGAATTCGATGTGCACGTCGCCGGGTTCTTCGCCGTTCAACAGGCGCAGCAAAATCTCGGTGGCCGTCTGCGCGATTTGATAGATGGGTTGACGCACCGTCGTCAGCGACGGCCAAATCTGACGCGACAGGGGAATATCGTCGAAGCCCGCCACCGAGACATCTTCGGGCACACGCAAGCCTTGCTCAAAAACAGCGGCCATCACGCCTGCGGCCATTTCGTCGTTGTTGCAAAAGATCGCGGAAGGACGCGGTGTCATCGCGAGGAGTTCGCGCCCGGCCGCCGCGCCTGATTCAAAGTGATCGCGCCCCTGCTTAACCAACGCTGGATCAAATTTGAGGTGCGCTTCAGCCAACGCCGCCTGATAACCGGCCAATCGATCGTGCGCGGCTTTCTGCTCGATCGGCCCCATAACGTAACCGAGGCGTGTGTGACCCAGGCTCAACAGATACTGCGTCATGTCGTGCGCACCTTGTTGATCGGTCGCACTGACATACGGCCACACACTCGATCGATCGAACGGCGTCAATCGGACAAAGGGCGCGTCGAGGTTGCTAAGCCGATCGAGCAGTTGCGAGGCGTTATCGGCGGGCGGCGTAAAGATGAAGCCATCCACAATGTGTTGAGTGAACAACTGTAATACGCTGTCGGCATCGACATCGCTGGCCGCATCAAACGGCTGCAAGATCATGTGGTAGCCGGCAGGCCGCGCCGTTTCCAACACGGCGCGTTGCACATCGAGGATGTAGTGCCAACTGGCATTCTGAAATACCAGGCCGATGGTGAAGGCGCTGCCTGTGGCTAACCGCCGCGCGGAGAGATTGGCGACGTAGCCCAGGTCTCGAATGGCCTTCAGCACTTTGGCGCGTGTGGCATCCGCCACCGAGGCCTCGTCATTGAGGACGCGGGAGGCGGTCTTCACAGAGACTTTGGCGCGTTTGGCGACATCGCGGAGCGTGGCGGTCATCGGTTCGCCTGTCCAGCAAAAATGGAGAATTCCTGACACCGGTGTCAGGAATAGACTACAACTGAATGACACCGGTGTCAATAGGCATTTTTCGGGGATTAAAGCGGACCAGCACCCGGCGCGGCTTGCACTGCATAGACCTGCGGCTCGATGTTCGTCGCCGCGTGATAAGCGCGTGAAACGTGCGCGGCAAACGCCGCGACGTGCGGGCGCTGCACCAGTGCCACCATACAGCCGCCGAAACCCGCCCCGGCCTGCCGCGCCCCGATGACGCCGGGCGCGCTTAGCATCGCCTGCATCATCGCCGCCATCGCGGGTGCGCCGATTTCGTACAGGTCGCGTGCGCCCGCATAAGAGGCCGCAGTCAGGCGCTGCAACTGGGCCTCGTCACCGCGCGTGAGTGCTTCGGCCAGATCGAGCACGCGCTGATTTTCCTCGCTGATGAAGCGACAGCGTTTCGCCACAACTTCCGGCAGATCGTGTTCATGCGCCTCGAATTGCGCCAGCGATACATCACGCAGGGCCGCAACAGATGGATACCACTGCTGCAAAATACGCACGCCCGCTTCGCATTGCGCGCGGCGTTCATCATATTCGGTTCCGGCCAGGCTGCGCTTTGCGCGCGTATCGCAGATGACCACTTGCACCTCACCCACGATCGGCGCGACGCGGCTGGTGAGGTGTTGGCAATCGAGCAGCAGCGCGCAACCCGCTTGCCCCATCGCCGAACTGTACTGATCGAGAATGCCGGAGTTGACACCGACAAAGTGATTCTCGGCCTTTTGGCCCAACAGCGCCAGCTGCACCGGATCGAGCGTGAAGCCGCCGAGCAATTGAAGCAGCACGCCGGTCGCCATCTCGATCGCAGCCGATGAACTGAGGCCGCTGCCAAACGGCACAGTGCTGTGAATCAAGCCATCAAAGCCTGTCAAAGAATACCCGGCCTCTTGCATCACCTTAGCCATGCCGCGCACGTAATCCGTCCAGCGATCGATCGAATCGTGTTCGATGTGATCGAGATCGAACTCACCGCCGCCTTCGACATTGAGTGAATAGATCGCCACACGCCGATCGGAACGCGAGCGCGCCGCGATCCACGTGTCCCGATCGATCGTCAGCGTCATAACGAAGCCCAGATTATAATCGGTGTGGCTGCCCATCAAATCGACGCGGCCCGGCGCACGCGACCAGACCGCTGGCGAACGGCCAAATTTCTCGATGAATTTCTCACTCACCCAGTGTTTGCGATCGTCGTTAGGCATATGATTGTCCCAGAGTGCGAAAGGCTTCCAACAACGCCGAAACATTCTCCAGCGGAATATCCGTCATCATCCGGTGTGACGGACCGATGAGCAAGCCGGTTCCATCGGGCGCGAGGTCGTGCGCACATTGCGCCACTGCCGCCTTCACGTCAGCGGGTGTGCCAGAGGGCAATACCGTCTGCGTTGAGATGCCACCATAGAATGACAATCGATCATGGAAGTTAGCGTGCAACCACTTATGCTCCAGCACTTCCGGTTGAACCGGATTCAGCGTGGTCAGGCCAATCTCAACGAGGTCGGGCAGAATCTTGTGAATTTGACCGTCGCTGTGCATCAACACCGGCAGGCCGCGCGCAATGAAGGGCGCGAACAACTGCGCCAAACGAGGTTTGATCAATTTACGCCACATCGTGGGTGAGAAGAGCAAGCCTTTTTGCGCACCATAATCATCCCCAAAGTAGCCGCCATCGACCCCCAGATCAAGATAGCGGTTGATCAACACCAGCTGGATCGCCGTGATCCGATCGAGCAAATCGGCGACAAAGCCGTGATCCGTGCCCAGATCAACAAACATCCGCTCGAAGCCGCGCAAGGCCCACGCCCGCTCAAACAAGGCAAAGCCAAAGTTGGGTGCGATGAAATATTCAGTGCCATACGCTGCAATGGTACGCTGGGCTTCGTCCAGCAGATGCAGCGCGTGCGGATCAGGCCACGCGAAGGCATCAAGATCGGTCGAGTTCGCGAGAGGATTGATCGGGATGTAGTAGCCCTCTTCGCTTGTGGCATGGCCTGCGCCCCACCAATCGAAACGAATTTGCCCATCATCACTCACGCGTGAAGGGTACGTCAAATCGACTCGCAGCAAGTGATTATCTAACAACGCGGGTAATTCAGCGGCGGACACGTTGAAGTGTGCGGCCAATTTCTGGCCCATGCTGGCGGTGTAGTTGATCTGCGTGGGCAGACGATCAATCGGCGCGTGGCGCAGGGCACGTTGCAGGCGTGCTTTGTGGGTCAGGGTCATGGCGGATTCCTGTACGGTTTGGCGGCGGTTAAGTAACTGACACTTCGCAATCGGCTCATGAAATTAGCCCCATCAAGTCGGCCATCACACCGACTTGAACGGCCAATCGCCTGAGCAGTAATCCGAATTATACACGCGTGGCTTTGCCCGGTTACGCGCGGCGCAAGCGACTGCACAGGCGCGCCGTTGGTTAGCCAATCCCTTGAGCAGCCGTTCTCGCGGCCGCTAAAAGACGCGATATGGACATTCCACCTCAACGCGAGAGGTGACAATCCGGCATCAATCCTCGGTGGGCGACAAGCCTATTGAAAAATCGCGTCGATGCCAGGCTGAACCAGACGTCGGTAATACTCGTTCATCTGTTCCGCCGTATACGTCGAGTCCGTATCCAGCCACCACGTCAGCAAAGAAATGAACGAACTGGCCAGGTAGTGCGTGACGATTTCCGGCGGCAGGCTTTTCTTGCGCGTGGACAGTTGTTGTTTCAGATGGTCATACAACACGGCAGTCAGGTACTTCTGAATATGCGTCAACGCGATGTTGCCGCCCTGCTTGCTGGCAAACGCCTTGTACAGTTGGCGCTGGCTTTGCGCATGCTGCAACATCGACAGACTCAGCGCCCACGGGCTGTCGCTGGTGACCGACCCGCTCAGCAAATACTTCTCGAACTCCGCCCGCAGATGTTCAAAGCCGCTCAGCAGCAAATCCTCTTTATCCTGAAAATGGGCATAGAAGGTTGATCGCCCCACGTTGGCGCGGTCGATCACATCCTGCACCGTCACCGCCTCGAAGCCCTTTTCCAGAATCAGCGCCAGCAGCGCATCCTGCAATAACTGCCGCGTCCGTTGAATGCGTCGATCGACTGTTTTCTCAGCCATGATTTCGCTCCTCGCTGCTGAACAATTTTCCCGAAATGTTCACTATCGGACATTTCACGCCGATTGGTTGTTGACAACCGTTCGATCAGATTGTATAAGTAATCGAACAAGGTGTTCAGAAACAAATAGAGTGTACATCAATTCGGTAGTTTTGAAAAGGAGCAATTCATCGTGGGACTTCATACGAACAATCGGCTTCACGCCAAAACCGATCGAGCCACGCAGCCCATCGGCAGCAGTCGGCTAATCGAGTTGCGGCAAGTGACCAAAGCCTATTCAGTCGCGAGCGGGAAATTCAGGGCGCTCAAGGGCATCGATATGCAAGTGGACGCAGGCGAATTTGTGGCGGTCGTCGGCAAATCGGGCAGCGGCAAATCCACGCTCATCAACATGATCACCGGCATCGATAATCCCACCTCTGGCGAGGTGTTCGTCGCCGCCACACCGGTCCATGATTTGGATCAGGAACAATTGGCGGTCTGGCGCGGCAAGAACGTCGGCGTCGTCTTCCAGTTCTTTCAACTATTGCCCACGCTGACCGTCGCGGAGAACATCGTCCTGCCGATGGATTTTTGCAACACATTTCCGGCGCGCGAACGCACTGATCGGGCCATGGCCTTGTTGGAAAAGGTCGGCATTGCCGAGCAAGCCAACAAACTTCCGGCCAATCTATCCGGCGGACAACAACAGCGCGCCGCCATCGCGCGAGCGCTGGCGAATGATCCGCAGATTCTGGTGGCCGATGAACCCACGGGCAACCTCGATTCGCAGACATCAGACGCCGTGATGAGTCTGTTCTCCGACCTCACCACCGAGGGCAAAACCGTCTTGATGGTCACGCACGAACGCGACTTGACCCGCTACTTCACGCGCACCATCCTGTTAGCCGATGGTCTCATCGTGTCGAATACGGAGCGTCAACATGCTTAGTCCGCGTTGGAAAAAACTGTGGCGCGATTTGCAATCGGCGCGCGGCCGCATGGTGATGATGGTGCTGGCGATTGCCGTCAGCATCTTCGGCGTGGGCACGATGACGAGCGCGTACACCATCTTGACGCGCGAAATCAGCCGCAATTATCTGGGCACACAGCCGGCCTCGGCGTTCATCGAATTGGATCAGGTGGACAACGCGTTAGTGGATGCGGTGCGAGCACAGCCCAACATCGCCGATGCCGAAGCGACCTCGTGGGTCACGGCGCGGGTCGAAGTGAAGCCCAACGAGTGGCTGCCGCTCTTGCTGTTCGTGATCCCAGACTTTAACAACGTGCGCCTCAACACCTTCCAGCCGGAATCAGGCGACTGGCCACCGCCCGCACAGACCATCTTGCTGGAACGAGCCGCGCTGCCACTCACCGCAGTCAAAGTAGGCGAGGCGCTCAGCATGCAGACGCCTAACGGGCCGAAACAAAACATCATGATTTCAGGCCTGGCGCATGATCCCGGCCTCGCCCCGGCGTGGCAAGAGCAGACCGTCTATGGCTACATCACACCGGCCACATTGGCGTGGCTAGGTGAAAGCGACACATTGCACATTTTGAAAGTGGCGGTGAAAGATCAACCGGCCAACCTCACCGCGATTGATTCGACTGTCAGCAATCTGGCCGCGTGGTTGAAAACGCAGGGCCGCACCGTGGATGAAATCCGTATTCCGCCGCCGGAATTGCATCCGCATCAAAGCCAGATGAATTCCATTCTGGTCATGCTCTTGATTTTTAGTCTGATGGCTTTAGGCCTGAGCGCCATCCTGACCGCGACGATGATCAATGGCCTGCTCGCTCAGCAGATTCGGCAAATCGGGATCATGAAAGCCATCGGTGCGCGGTCCAACCAGATTACCAGTTTGTACCTCATCCTGGTGGTGGTCCTCGGTCTGGTCGCCGTCGTGATCGGTGTGCCGTTGGGTGTCGTGACCGGGCAAGCCTTTGCAACCGTCGTCGGTGACTTGTTGAATTTCACCATCTACAGTTATGAGATTCCGGCCTGGGTCTACATCGTGGAATTGCTGATGGGCATCCTGATTCCGCTGCTCGTCGCACTCGACCCGATTCTGCGCACGACCCGCACGACGGTGCGCGAGACCCTCAACGATTACGGCACCAGCCGTGAAGCCTTCGGTTCGCGCGGACTCGATAGTTTTCTCGGCAAGCTGCGCGGCATCGACAACACGTTGTTGTTGGCGATTCGCAACACGTTTCGCCGCCGCGGTCGCTTGCTGTTGACGCTGGGCCTGCTGGCCGCCGCGGGCGCGATGTTCATCACGGGCCTCAACGTCAAGACCGGCTGGGAGACTTACCTCGCCACCGCCGCGGCCGATCGTCATTACGATCTGGAAATTCGCTTCAATAGCCCTCAATCGGAGGCGCAAATCCGATCGAGCCTGAGCACGCTCGCGGGCATTAGTCAAATCGAAGCGTGGAATCTCACGCCAGCGGCTATCTATCGGCCCGATAGTCTGGACATCGTCCGCACGTATCCCGACGGCGGACACGGCAGTTTTTCGCTGCGCTCCGTGCCGCCCGACAGTACCTTGATGGACGTCGCGGTGCTGAGTGGCCGCTGGCTGCAAGCGGATGATACCAACGCGGTGGTGCTGAACCAGAATGCGGCCGCGCTGTACCCGGATGCGAAAGTGGGCGACGACATCAACGTGATGATCGATGGGCGCACGACGACGCTTCAATTGATCGGCCTGGTGCGACAAATCCTGACGCCCGCTACGGCCTACGTCAGCCCCGAGCGGTTTGCGACGGCCGCTGGGCAGGCTGCGCCACTCACCAATGCGGTGCGCATTGTGACCACGCAACATGATGCTAAATCGATTGCGGCGGCGTCCGGCGCGATCGAAACCGCGCTGACCGCGCAAAGCATCAGCATGAAGGTGGTCATTTCGGAGACGATGTTGGAAGGCGCGACGAGCGGCCATGTGTACATCTTCATCTTCGCGCTGATTCTGATCTCGGTGGTGATGGCAGTGGTTGGCGCACTAGGCTTGATGGCGAGCATAAGCACGAGCGTGATTGAGCGCACACGTGAAATTGGCATCCTACGCGCCAGCGGAGCGCGGTCACGTGACATCCTGCGCACTGGTGTCAGCGAAGG
>JAGOBP010000041.1 GCA_017999195.1 Thermoflexales bacterium | reverse complement strand
GCTGACCACTACTTATGACGGCGCACCGGCCTGGTCGCCCGACGGTCGCTACATCGTGTTCGAATCTTATCGGGATGGCAACCTTGATCTGTATCGTATGGATCGCGATGGTGGCAACGTCAGTCGCTTGACTCAAAGTCCCGCGCCAGATACCAGCCCGGCCTGGTCGCCGGATGGCAAATCGATCGCGTTTGCGTCGTATCGCAATGGCAACAAGGACATTTATTTGCTGCCGCTGGATTTGCCCGATCCTGAAAGTGATCTGGCTAATTTGACCAACACGCCCGATCGGGACGAGGATCATCCCGCGTGGTCGCCTAATGGCACGCAGTTGGCGTACACGTCGGGCCGTCCCGGCGATCAACTGATCTATGTGAATACGTTTGATCTGAAGTTCAAGAATTTGCAGGAAGCCGACGTTGGTTTGTTCGGGCAGGGCAGTGAACCGGCGTGGTCGCCCGACAGCCAGGCCATCATCTTCACCTATCACCGGGCTGATCGCGATGTGTTGATCGGCGCAAATCTGGGCGGTTGGGGATTGGCGCAAGAGGCGTTTGGCGGTCGCGAATTTATCGGGCATCCGGCGTGGGGCATTCAATTGATCCCGAAGGAAGCCATCAACCGCAGTCTGGCCGAAGCCCCGCTGAAGTCGCCGCCGCTGTATACCGAGGTGGTTAGCCCGACCGAGAAAGGCCAGCCGCCGTACGTGTTTGTGCGCTTGGAAAATGTCCAGCCGCCGGGACAGATGCTGAGCGATGCCGTGGACGATTCATTCCGCGCATTGCGGGCGCGTGTGATCGTCGAAACGGGCTATGACTATCTCGATCTGGTGGGCAACACTTTCCGCCCAATGAATCACGTGGCGCGCGACGGACAAAGTCGCCGATCGTATCACGTGGCTGGTCGGGCCGTCGACATCAATCAAGGACCGTTCCAACAGGACGGCAATCGCACCGTCATCGTGCGCGAAGACATCGGCAACATCACCTACTGGCGCGTGTACATCAAAACCAAAGTGCAAGATGGCACGTTGGGTGAACCGTTGCGTGAAGCGCCCTGGAATCTGGCCACCGGCACGGACAATGGCGGCGCGCCCATGACCACGATTCCGCCCGGTTATTACGTGGACTTTACGACGCTGGCCAACGATTATGGCTGGCAGCGCGTGCGCGCGATCTGGCGCTGGCGCAGTTATTATCCCGATGTCGAGTGGTGGCACTTCCAAAAGACCGACGGTCTGCCGTGGTGGGAGGCGATGGAGCAAGTGTATAAAGAGGCCGACATCATCGCATCGTATGGGCCGTATCCGGGCGGTGATTTTTGAGGCGGCTGGTGATTGGTAATCAGTTGAGCGGTAACCGGTTGGCCGGCGGACTGATTGACCAGTTACCAATTAACCAATCGACTGATTGACTGATTCACCCGTACCCTAATTGATCAATCAACCCCAAACAAGGAGAGCATTGCCATGAAGAAATTGCCCGTGTTGTTCATAATGTTGGTTGTGGCCGCGCTGAGTGTGGCGGCGTGTGGCGGTGGCCCGGCCCCCGCACCCAGCGGTGGCGGACAGGCCGCGCCCAGCGGTAACGCCACGCCCAAGGCCCAAGCGCCTGATAAACCGGCCGCCAAGCCGACGGATAAACCCGGTGAGCCGCCCGCCACCAACAGCAATAGCCAGGCGACTGATCTGCTGGAATTGACGGACGTGACCGAAGGTCTGAACTCGCTTAAATCATACGAATCGATCTTCACCATGGGCTTCAAAGGCACCGACAATAGCCAGCCCAAAGAATGGTCGTGGACCGTGACCGAGCAGTTCGTCAAAGAACCGCCCGCCAAGCGCAGCAGCATCGTCGGCTTTGGCACGGACGCCACCGGCAAAGACTCGACCATCGAAACCATCGAAGTCGGCGGCAAGACCTATTCGCGCTTTGGCGAAATCTGCACATCGTCAGACGCCTCGGAAGCGCCGACGGCCAACACCGGCTTTACGCCGTCCAGCGTCATCGGCGACATCAAGACCGCGCAACTGCTGGGCACAGACAACATCAACGGCGTGACCGCGCAGCACTATCAGGTCGATGTGAGCGCCATGAACACGCTGGGCGCATACACCAACAGCAAGAGCGAAGTGTGGATCGCGCAACCCGGCGATTTCGTGGTGAAGTACAGTTTCGAGGCGACCGGCAAGGACACCTTCTTTGGTGGCGGCTCCAACACCGAAGGTACCATTACCTGGGCGTACGAATTGAAGAGCGCCAACCAGCCGATCGCGATCGAGCCGCCCAATGATTGCGGCGGCACGCCGGAAGATATTCCGGTGATGACGGACGCCACGGACGAATCGTCATTTGGCACGATGAGCACCTACAGCAGTGCGTCGGCGTTTGACGTGGTGGTGGAATTCTACAAGAAGGAAATGGTGACCAAGGGCTGGGCCGCGCAAGAAGGCGGCCTGGCGATGGATGGCTTTGCGCAGTTGTCGTTTACCAAGGACACTCGCACGGCGTCCGTCATGATCACGGCGGACAAAGACAAGAACGTGACCACGGTCATGGTGACGATCGAAACGAAGTAAGTCGTTCGTCCGGCGAATTGACCAACGATAAAAAATCGGGGTCGCTGAGTTGATTCAGCGACCCCGATTGCGATCTATTCGCGCAGATAATCGCGCAATTTGCGCGCATGGGTGGGATGCCGCAAGCGCGACAACGCCTGAGCCTCGATCTGTCGCACACGCTCACGCGTGACGCCCAGTTTCTTGCCGACTTCTTCCAGCGTATACGATTGTCCATCCACCAGCCCGTAGCGCAGTTGCAAAATGCGCACCTCGCGCGGGGGCAGGCTGTTGAGGATGTCGCTGATCTGCTCGCGCAGCATGTTCATTGTCACGGCTTCGATCGGCGCGACCGAATCCTCGTCCATGATGAAGTCGCCCAGCACCGAATCTTCGTCTTCGTCCGTAGGCGTTTCCAGCGAAATGGGCCGGCGCGCGACCTGAATCATCTGCTCGGCCTTCTTCACCGGCACCTGCATCGCGCCCGCCAATTCTTCGGGATTGGGTTCGCGGCCCAGTTCTTGCGTCAAGGTATGGCTGACGCGGATCAACTTGTTGATCTGATCGCCCATATGCACGGGCACGCGAATGGTGCGGCCTTGATCGGCGATGGCGCGGGTCACTGCTTGCCGAATCCACCACGTGGCGTATGTGCTGAACTTGTGGCCGCGATGATAGTCGAACTTACGCGCCGCGCGAATCAGGCCGATGTTGCCTTCCTGGATCAGATCGAGGAAGGGTACGCCGCGCCCGATGTATTTCTTGGCGACGCTGATCACCAGGCGGGAGTTGGCGGTGATCAAGTGTTCGCGCGCCGCCTTGGCATCCTGCATGATGCCTTCCAGTTCAAACTTCTTCTTGGCGGTGATGCCTTCTTTTTGCAGGCGTTTCAGCGCATTCTTGCCGCGCTCGATGCGCTTGGCCAGCGACACTTCTTCTTCGGCGGTGAGCAGGGGGATACGGCCGATCTCTTTGAGGTACAGGCCCACCGTGTCGTCGGTCTCGATAGCGGCCACGGTGCCATCGTCTAATTCGTCGGAAATCTCTTCTTCTTCCGGGCCTTCTTCTTCTGGCGCGTCGCCCAGTTCAATGCCGTTCTCGGTCAGCGTGGCGAAAATTTCGTCCAGCTGATCGATATTGGTTTCCGCCTCGGGAAACGCTTCCAGCACTTCGTCATACGTGACATAGCCGCGCTCGCGGCCAATTGTCAGCAGTTGCTCCTCGGCCGCGCTGGTTACCACTTCCTCGATCAAGGCATCCCTGCTGATCGGGTCTTTCAGTTCCTGGGGTTCTTTGGGTTCTTTGTCTTTAGTGCTTTTAACTTTCGCTACCAATTGCGGTCCCTACCTCGCGGCGCGGTTTGTTTGACAGTACAGAAATAAAGAGCACCTGTGCCCGCTTTGCAGTGGCGCACCGTGCTCTTGAGTCACCGCGCAAATAGATCATTGATCGGATTTACGTTACGACTAGAACGCTCTGTAATACTACAACATATTTTGATCTATTGTCAAGCATATTGTTCCTGAATGGACAATTAGAAAAAATTGATTTATGTCGACAGTGATTTGGTAAATTATGTTTACCTCGGTTGCTTTGCAATCCGATCGGGGGTGGCGGCCCGATCGGCTGTGTGGCCTGCACAATCGGCCGGGGACTGAAATCGTGATAATTGTCTTGACAGTCGTATTTTCATTTAGTAAAATGCGTCACAATCTGATTGCCCAACTGTGACGCGCCCGCTCTGTTTGCTACGGGCGCGTTTGATGTTGAGTCAAGCAGTCCGCGCACCTCAAAACTATACCCGGAGGAAAAAGTCAGTCATGCAAGGATTACAGCCGTTTGAGCAAGTTGCCATGTATGCCGTGCTGGGCGTCGCTATTTTGGGGCTGGGTTACGCCGTTTTTTTGCGGTCTCAGATCTTGCGCGAGGATAAAGGCACTGCTCGCATGCAAGAAGTGTGGGGATGGATTAAGGATGGCGCGAATGCGTATTTGAGCACGCAACTGCGCACCATTCTGCCGTTGATTGCCGTTTTTGCCGTGATGCTGTTTTTCTCGGTTTATGTCGTAAAACCCACCTCGGAAGCGATGGAACACTTCGCGGGCCAGTCGGTGGATCAGATTCAATTGACGTTGGGTCTATGGCGCGCCTTTGCCTTTATCATGGGCGCGGGCTTCTCTTTGACGGTGGGCCAGATTGGTATGCGTATGGCGGTGGAAGGCAATGTGCGCGTGGCGGCAGAAGCGCGCCGATCGTTCTCGGGGGCACTGCGCATCGCCTATCGGGCGGGCACGATCACGGGCATGTTGACCGACGGTCTGGGCTTGTTCGGCGGCACGATCATCTTTATTTTCCTGGGTAAAGCCGCCCCGGATGCACTGTTGGGCTTTGGCTTTGGCGGCACGTTGCTGGCGCTGTTCATGCGCGTGGGCGGCGGTATCTTTACCAAAGCCGCTGACGTGGGCGCGGACCTGGTGGGCAAGGTCGAGCAAAATCTGGAAGAAGATGATCCGCGCAATGCGGCCGTGATTGCCGACCTGGTGGGCGACAATGTCGGCGACTGCGCCGGTATGGCCGCCGACATCTTCGAGTCGTATGAAGTCACCATTGTTTCAGGCTTGATCTTGGGCCTCGCGCTGACGCGCATCACGGGCAACAACGAATGGATCGTGTATCCGTTGATCGTGCGCGGCATTGGCGTGTTGTCGTCGATCTTCGGTACGTACCTGGTGAAGACCCCGGAGAAGGAACAATCGGGCGACGCGATGGCCGCGATTTTCCGGGGCTTTTTGTCCTCGGCGGCGATTTCAGTCGTGTTGTTCAGCATCGCCGGTTTCTTCTATCTGCAAAATGTGCCGGGCGGCTGGTGGCGGCCGGTGTTGGCCGTGGCGGCGGGCGTGGCGCTGGCGATCTTGATCGATCGCGTGACCGAATACTTTACGGGCACGCACGGCGCGCCGGTGAAGCAGATCGTCAAGTCGATGGGCGGCGGTCCGGCCACGACGATTTTGTCGGGCATGGTGCAGGGCAAGGAAAGCGCCGTGTGGTCGGTCATCGTCATCTCGGCCGCGATTCTGTCGTCGATCTTTATTTTCAGCGGTGTCGATCCGACCGGCGTGAATGAGACCGCCTTTGTGTTGTATGGCGTGGCGTTGACGGGCATCGGCATGTTGACGTTGACGGGCAACAATGTGGCGATGGATTCCTTTGGCCCCATCGCCGACAATGCCAACGGCATCGGCGAGATGTCCAGCCTCGATCCGAAGGCGCGCCAGATCATGGCCGACCTGGATGCGGTGGGCAACACCACCAAGGCCATTACGAAGGGTGTGGCGATCGGTTCCGCCGTGATCGCATCGGTGGCGCTGTTCGGCTCATTCATCACCGATGTGTCCATTGTTGATCCGCTGGCATTGGCGAACGGTATTCGCATTTCGATCCCGCGCGTATTTATCGGCATGTTGATCGGCGGTTCGCTGCCGTGGATGTTCTCGTCACTGGCGATCAATGCGGTTAATCGCGCGGCGGGGTTGATTGTGGATGAAGTCCGGCGGCAGTTTAAGTTGGGCGTGCTGGAAGGCAAGATTCCGCCGGACTATCGACAAGCCGTGGCGATTTCAACGGCGGCGGCGCAGAAGGAACTGGCTTCGCTCGCGTTGATCGGTATCGTGCCGCCGATGATCATCGGCATCTTCCTGGGCGTCGAGGCGTTGGGCGGCTTCCTGGGCGGCGTCATCGTGTCGGGTCAATTGCTGGCCGTGTATATGTCCAATGCGGGCGGCGCGTGGGATAACGCCAAGAAATTGGTGGAAGACGAACCGCGCGATCATTCGCAAAATCTGGGCAAACACAGCGATCGCCACAAGGCCGCCGTCGTCGGCGACACGGTGGGCGATCCGCTGAAGGATACGGCGGGTCCGGCGCTGAACCCGATGATCAAAGTGGTCAATCTGGTGTCCGTCATTGTCGCGCCCATCGTCGTGACAATCAAGGTGCTCGACATCGGCACGATCGCAATCGGGTTGTTGTTGATCGGCGCGCTGGTGTGGGCCTATTACAACTCCAAACAAGAAGCAAAAATCATCGGCCTGTAGGACAAACGGCCCTTCGGATACAAATCCGAAGGGCCGTTTTTTTGGCCGAAGGTCATCCACTTGACTTACCTCTTTGATCAAGTAAAATGAAGCAGTCTCCACCACATCTTATTTCCTGCTGAGTTTATCGCGGCCTCAACTAGATTACCGTACCACGATAAGGCGCTTCCGAAGTCGAATTGCCGGCTTCGGAAGTTTAAGTCTCTCAAAGTGTTGATCGGCTTGTCATCGGTTGGCCCCAACCACCCGATTGGTCGTCATCTCATCTCAAGGAGGCAGCGTGGATACTGGAATTCTTGGCTTAGGAAGACACGGTCTGAACGGTTTCGAGCAGATCGCCATCATCATGGTGGTCGCCACGGCGTTCCTGAGCCTGGCGTACGCGTGGTGGCTGCGCGGCAAAGTGCTCAAGAATGACAAGGGCACGGCTAAGATGCAGGAAGTGTGGAACGCCATTCGCATTGGCGCGGATAGTTACCTCAATCGCCAATTGCGAACGATCTTGCCGCTGATTGGCGTCCTCACGGTGTTGATGTTCCTCAGTGTGTATGTGGTTCCTCCCAGTCGCGAGGCCCTGGAAGAGTTTGGCGCAGCCAATGCGCAGATCATTGTGGCCATCGGCCGCACGATCGCCTTCATCATGGGCGCGTCGTTCTCGCTGACGGTCGGCCAGTTGGGCATGCGCATGGCTATTCAGGCCAATGTGCGCGCGGCCTCGGCGGCGCGGCGTGGCTTCAACGAAGCGCTGTCGATTGCCTATTACGCGGGCACGATCACGGGCATGTTGACCGACGGCCTGGGCCTGTTCGGCGGTACGGTGATCTTCATCATCTTTGGCAAGGCCGCGCCGGATGCTTTGTTGGGCTTTGGTTTTGGCGGCACGCTGCTGGCGCTGTTTATGCGTGTGGGCGGCGGCATTTACACGAAGGCCGCTGACGTCGGCGCAGACCTCGTGGGCAAGGTGGAGCAAGACGTACCCGAAGATGATCCGCGCAATGCGGCGGTGATTGCCGACCTCGTGGGCGACAATGTGGGCGACTGCGCCGGTATGGCGGCGGACATCTTCGAGTCGTACGAAGTCACCATCGTGTCCGGCTTGATCCTGGGCTTGGTGCTGGTAGCCGAAACCGGCGAACTCACGTGGATCGTCTATCCCTTGATCATCCGCGCGATCGGCGTGATCAGTTCGATCGTCGGGACGTTTACCGTGCCGATTTGGGAGAGCATCCCGATCAAGTTCCTGCGCGCGCACGATGCCGAAGAGTCGATGTTCCGTTCGTATGAAGTGTCGAGCGTGTTCACGATCTTCTGGTCGTTCGTGCTGGCCTTTGCCTATGCCGGTGACTGGCGCATGGGCGCGTTGACGACGATCGGTGTGGGTCTGGCTGTCGCGTTCAACCCGCTGACGTCGTACTTTACCTCGACGAAGAAACCGCCGGTAAAAGAGATCGTCAAGTCCACCAACACCGGCCCGGCCACGACCATCCTCAGCGGTCTGTCGGTCGGCATGGAATCGAGCGTGTGGGCGCTAGTCGTCATCGTCATCAGTTTCATCGGTGCGTTGCTGTTGTACGGCGCGGAAGGCCCGAAGTATGTGCTGTACGCCGTCGCCATGATCGGCATCGGTATGTTAAGCCACACCGGCAACAACGTCGCCATGGATTCTTACGGCCCCATCTCCGACAATGCCAATGGCATCGGCGAGATGGCGTGGCATGACATGGAAGACGAAGAGACCATGAAGGCGCGCCAGATTATGGCAGACCTCGATGCGGTGGGCAACACGACCAAGGCCATCACCAAGGGCGTGGCGATTGCATCCGCGGTGATTGCGGCCGTGTCGTTGTTTGCGTCCTACATCACCGATGTGGCGCGCGTTCAAGAGCAGTTGGGCGTGCCCGTGGCCGAGATCATGAATAACATCCGCTTGAATGATACGCGCGTGTTCATCGGTTTGTTGTTGGGCGGCGCGTTGCCGTGGATGTTTGCCTCACTCTCGATCAAAGCAGTGTCGCGTGCGGCGGCTCAGATCGTGGAAGAAGTACGACGCCAGTTCAAGGTGCCGGGCGTCATGGAAGGCACGCGCACGCCGGATTATGCGCGCGTGGTCGGCATCAGCACCGCTTCGGCGCAGAAAGAATTGATCCCGCTCGCGACCATCTCGGTGGTTGTGCCTTTGCTGGTTGGCCTGGTTTTGCAGGTCGAAGCGCTGGGTGGCTTCCTGGCGGGCATCATCCTCAGCGGGCAACTGCTGGCGGTGTTCATGTCTAATGCGGGCGGCGCGTGGGACAACGCCAAGAAATCGATCGAAGACGAGCCGCGTGATCTCAAGAAGAACACCGGCAAAGGCTCCGAGCGGCACAAGGCGGGCGTCGTGGGTGATACCGTCGGCGATCCGTTGAAGGACACCGCCGGTCCGGCCTTGAACCCGATGATCAAAGTGGCGAATCTGGTCAGCCTCATCGCCGCGCCCATCATCGTGCGCTACAACATCACCAACACCGATGGGTCGATCAACCTCATCGTGGTGGCGGTGGCCGTGTTGTTGCTGGCCGCGACCATCTGGGCCTTGCGCGCGTCCGGCAAGGAAGTGGCCGAAGTCAAGTAATGCGTATGGCGTGATGCGTATTGCGTAACGTTTTCAACCGCCGTCGGGTGGACTGGCCCGGCGGCGGTTTTATTCCTTGACGCTGATTGGGCTATGAGTACAATTTAAGCATGACCACCGCGTATCTCTACGATCCCATTTTTAGAGAGCATTTTCAGCATGATCACGTCGAAGGCCCCGAACGCCTGGATGCGATCAATCGTGCGCTCGATGTTTCGCGGATGCGCGAGCGGTTGATCGAACTCAAACCGCAGCCGATTGATCTTCAACGCTTAACGCGCGTGCATCACGCTGAGTATGTGGCGCAAGTGAAGCGTGTAGCCGATCGCGGCGGGGGCGGTTTGATGGGGCGCGGCGATGAAACGTATGTCGCGCCAAAATCCTATGAGGCCGCTTTGCTCGCGGCGGGCGCGGTGGTGACCGGTGTCGAAGCGGTGCTGTGCGGCCACGTGACGAATGCCTTTGCGATCGTGCGTCCGCCCGGCCATCACGCCTTTGCCGATCATGGTGAAGGTTTTTGCTTATTCAACAACGTCGCCATCGCGGCGCAAACGGCTCGATCAGATTTTGGGCTTGATCGGGTGTTGATTGTGGACTTCGATGTGCATCACGGCAACGGTACGAATGCGATCTTCTATGATGATCCGAACGTGCTATTTTTCTCCACACATCAATGGGGCATCTATCCCGGCACTGGCCATTGGAGCGAGATTGGTGATGGCGCAGGCACGGGCTATAGCGTGAATGTGCCTGTTTTATCGGGCTGGGGCGATGCCGCCTTGAGCGACATCTTCGATCAGTTGCTCGGCCCGATCGCGCGGCGCTTCAAGCCGCAATTGATTTTGTGCAGCGCCGGTTATGATCCGCACTGGAGTGATCGCCTGGGCGGGCTGCGCATGACCGATCGGGGTTTCTTCGATCTCACGCGCAAATTGCTTGTTTTATCGAACGATTTGTGTGAAGGCAAACTCGTCTTGACCTTGGAAGGTGGTTACGGTCTGGACGGGCTGGCGTATGGTGTGGTTGCCTCCTTCGCCGCGCTGTTGGGCGATCGGGCGTTTGACGATCCGATCGGGCCGCCGCGCCACGTGCCACAGCCGATCGAAGCGGGTTATCTCGATCAATTGCGCGCTTTGCACGGCCTGCCGCCGTTCACGCCGGTTGCTTGATGTTTTCGATTTGCTTAAAACTTTGAACCATAGCATAATGCCTTATATCCCCATCGAGGCGAAACGATATGGCTGACGTAGCACTTCGCGAATACGTAAATGAAATTGACGGCATGATCGAGAATAGCGCCTACGATGTCGCGATTCAACATTGCCGGCATATCCTCAGCCTGTACCCCAAGTACCTTGAGGTGTATCGCGTCTTGGGCAAGGCGTTGTTGGAGAAAGACGATTATGCCGCTGCCGGGGACGTCTTTCAGCGCGTGATCAGCGTTGACCCGGAAGACTTCGTGGCGCGGGTCGGCTTGAGCATTGTGTATGATCGGCAGGGCGAACTGGATCAGGCGATCTGGCACATGGAACGCGCCTATGATCTGATGCCCAGTAATGAGATCATTCAAAGTGAATTGCGCCGTTTGTGCGGTCGGCGCGACGGCCACGAACTGGAGCGCGTCACGTTGACGCGCAGCGCTTTGGCGCGCATGTATGCCAACGGCGATCTGGCTGCGGAAGCCATCGCGCATTTGCGGCAACTGTTGCGCGATCAACCCGACCGGGTCGATCTTCAGGTCTTGTTGGCCGAAGTGTTATGGCGGGACAATCAACGCATCGACGCATCTGAGCAGGCTCAGGCCATCACGGCTAAATTGCCATATTGCTTGAAAGCCAATCTGTTGCTGGGTGAAATTTTACAGGCCAGTGGCAGTCCCGATAGCGAAACGCCGTTCCGCCGCGCGCAAGCCGTTGACCCCGATAATTTGCAAGCGGCTCAATTGTTGGGCAGCGCCTCGACGTTGCCCGTGCGCCAGACCATCGTGTCTCGCCTGGAGCAGCGTTCCTACGGTCAGTTGTTGGAGACCGAAGGCACCGTCGATCGTGAAGAAGTGCCGGACTGGCTGCGCGGCCTGGCCGATCTCAACGCCCCCCTGACGCAGTTGGAAGCCCCAGAATCGGCCACCAATCCGCCACTACCGACCGGCTTGCATATGCCCGGCACCGAGCCAGCGCACGCCGAGATTCCCGACTGGTTGCAGGGCTTGACTGCGCCGCAGTCCGAAGCGGCCGGCCCCAGCCAGGAAGTGCCCGACTGGTTGACGGCGCTGGGCACAGCCTCGCTGGGTGATAAGCCGACCAAATCGTCCGCGATTGAGCCGGGCGATGATTGGCTGACCCAGTTGCAAACACCCAGCGCGCCAGAACCGGTCACCGCCATGCGCGATGAAGAAGTGCCTGATTGGATTTTGCAACTTGGGACAGGTGCGCTTGATCCGCGCAAACTGCCGCAGACCGAGCAAGCGGCCGATGAAACACCCGATTGGATGAAGCAACTCGGCGGCACAGGCGCGTTGGATGCGGCCCCCGCTGAAGCACCCATCGTCGCCGTAGATGATGAAACGCCCGATTGGTTGCGGCAACTGGGCAGTACCGGCCCGCTCGATCAAACGGTGACGGCCCAACCGGCCGCCCGATCGGCGGCTGTGGCGAATAGCGCGGCGGAAACACCAGACTGGCTGGCTCAGTTGGCCCAGACCGCGCCGGAAACGGCCGCCGTGCCGACCGAAGCGGATGAAGTCCCTGACTGGCTGCGGCAACTGGGCAACACCGGTCCGCTGGAACCGACAGTGGTCTCAACGGCGGCTGAAGAAACATCATCCGATTGGCTGTCTCCGATTCAATCGACTGCGGCGGTGGCCGATGACCCTTTGGACGATGAAGTCCCCGATTGGTTGACGCAGCTCGGTAGTACGGGGCCGCTGCCTCAAGTCGAAACCCCACCCGCGCGCAAGATTGCCGTCGATACGGATCGCGCTACGGTTGAGCGCCTGGTTGAGGCGTTTAGCCCCTCGCCAGCCAAAGTCGCGTCGCCCACACAAGCCGAAGAGGACAAATCGTCTTTTTCACTGGGTGACGCCGCGAGTGAAGTCGGCAAAGCCGGGGCTGGTCTGGTACTGGGTGGAGCCGCCTTGGCGGGTGCTGCCGTGTCGGGCCTGACCGATTTGGTGAAAGGCCATGACGTTGAAGAAGTAGCGGCGTCAGAAGCCGCTGACTCGGTTGAATTGGAGGCCTCAGCAATCTTGGAAGGCGACATCAGCCCCGATGATGCTTTAGCGTTCTTCGCGCGCTTGACGGCGGGTAAGGAAGCGCAGTTGCAGGCCGAAGCGCAAGCCGAAGGCGAATCACGCATGGCCGCCATCATGGGCCGCAAGGTCGAGCCGGTGGTGGAAGCGAAGCCCGTTGAGCCGGAACCCGTGATTGAGGCCGTGGCCGCGTCTGTCGCCGAAATCCCGGTCGAAAATGAACCGACTGCTGTTGAAGCCGCCGCAATTTTGGAGGGCGACATCAGCCCCGACGATGCCTTGGCCTTCTTCGCACGCTTGACGGCGGGCAAGGAAGCGCAATTGCAGGCCGAAGCGCAAGCCGAAGGCGAATCGCGCATGGCCGCCATCATGGGCCGCAAGGTCGAGCCGGTAGTCGAAGCAAAGCCGGTTGAGCCGAAACCCGTGATAGAGCCTGTTGCAGAAGTCTCGGTCGAAAGTGAACCGGCTGCCGTTGAAGCCGCCGCCATTTTGGAAGGCGACATCAGCCCTGACGATGCCTTGGCTTTCTTCGCACGCTTGACGGCAGGCAAGGAGGCGCAATTGCAGGCCGAGGCGCAAGCCGAAGGCGAATCACGCATGGCCGCCATCATGGGCCGCAAGGTCGAGCCGGTGGTCGAGGCGAAGCCGGTTGAGCCGGAACCCGTGATTGAGGCCGTGGCCGCGCCTGTCGCGGAAATCCCGGTCGAAAGTGAACCGACTGCCGTTGAAGCCTCCGCAATTCTGGAGGGTGACATCAGCCCCGACGATGCTTTAGCCTTCTTCGCACGCTTGACGGCAGGCAAGGAGGCGCAATTGCAGGCCGAAGCGCAAGCCGAGGGCGAATCACGCATGGCGGCCATCATGGGCCGTAAGGTCGAGCCGGTGGTCGAAGCGAAGCCGGTTGAGCCGGTGGCAGCGCCTGTCGCCGAAATCCCGGTCGAAAGTGAACCGGCTGCCGTTGAAGCCTCAGCAATCTTGGAAGGCGACATCAGCCCCGACGATGCGCTGGCCTTCTTCGCCCGTTTGACGGCGGGCAAGGAAGCGCAATTGCAGGCTGAGGCGCAAGCCGAAGGCGAATCGCGCATGGCGGCCATCATGGGCCGCAAGGTCGAGCCGGTGGTCGAAGCGATGCCGGTTGAGCCAGAACCTATAATTGAACTTGAGCCAGAGGCCGTTGCTTCGACCGAGGACACCACCGACTGGCTGGCGCAATTGAGCGCGGCTGCCGCGGCGGCGGCGCTTGAACCTGCGGCCGAAT
>JAGOBP010000502.1 GCA_017999195.1 Thermoflexales bacterium | reverse complement strand
GCCCTCGGCCTGGCCAACCTGATGCTGGATGCCGTGCTGCCGCCCTATCGCGCGACGCTGCCGGAATTGCAGGCCTATATTCCCATCGCGCTGGGGCTGCTCGTCGTCGTCTACGTCGTTTTTTTTATTCGTCAATTTAATGTCTTTCAGTTTTCAACTAAACTGCTGGTGGTGCTGCTGTCCGCCAGCCTCATTCCGGTGTTCGGCCTGGGCCTGTATGCCAATCAGACCGCGCGGCTGGAACTGGAAGACGCGGCAAGCACGGCGCTGGCCACGCGCGCCGACCTGCAATCAGCCGTCATCGGCGAGAACTTGATCAAGCAAGCCGAACTGTTGCAGACTTTGGCGCTAAATGACATCATCGAAGATGCCGCTGTCACGGCGACCAGTGAATACACCGCTACGGTGGCAGACATTCAGGTCGGCCTGCGGGCCAAGAACGCCGCATGGCGCGCGGCCCGCGACGCGAACGATCTGCAAGCCCCCCTGCTTCAAGCGGTCGTCGCGAACCCGGCCGTGACCGAACTGCACGAATTCAGCAACACGTATCCTGAATTAGTCGATGTGGTGATAACCGATCGATATGGGGCGTTGGTAGCAGCCGAGACACCCAATTACGCCTATTTTTTGGCCGACGAAAACTGGTGGAAGGCGGCTTACGCCAGCGGCAACGGCGCCATCTACTTCGGCGACACCAGCGGCAACCCCTTTGGCGCGGCGTTTGGGGTTCCCATCGCGCTGCCCATTTTTGCAAATGACAGCAACGAAGTCATGGGCGTCATACGGGCTACCTATAAGGCCGAGGCCATCCTTAATCAAATTGGCGCGCTGGAATTCGACCAGTCCGGCCACCTAGACCTAATCCTGCCCGGCAACCTTATCCTGGAAAGTACCAGCACTGCGCCGTTGGCCAAACACTTGAGCGACACGGCGGCCTCATCAGAATCTGTCGCGGTGGACATTGAGGTTGAAGGCGTTCAGTCTTTCGCGGCTTCCAGGCAAGTCCACTCTGTCGACCCGGAGGAAGGCGAGTCCGTCAATCAACTGGGCTGGCGGGTCTTTGCCCATCAAAGCCGCGCCGAAATCATGCTGCCGGTGGAAGCACAATCCCGCACGCTGCTGCTGGTAACGGTGTTCATCGGGATTGTGGTGGCGCTGGGCGCGGCCGGGCTGGGTCAAGTGTTACTGCGGCCTATCAATCAACTGACCAGAACCGCCGAACAGATCTCGACCGGCGACCTGACCGTTCGGGCCGCAGTGGAATCGTCGGATGAGATCGGCCAACTGGCACTGTCCTTTAACCGCATGACAGCCCAGCTGCGCGACTTGATCGCCAATCTGGAAGAGCGTGTCCAGGCGCGAACCGAGCAGCTGCGCGCCAGCGCCGATGTCGGCCGCGCGACGACGTCCATTCTGGATGCCGATCAACTTCTGCACGAAGCCGTCAACCTCATCACCAATCGCTTTGGCTTCTACTACGCCGCCATCTTCACCCTGGACACTGCGGGCAAAACTGCCGTGCTGCGCGAAGCCACCGGCGAAGCGGGCCGCATCCTGAAAGAGCGCGGCCACCAACTGGCGGTCACCGATCTCTCCATGGTCGGCACGGCGATTATCATGCGACAGCCGCGCATCGCGCTGGATGTAAGTCTGGGCGCAGTCCGGGTGGCCAATCCGTTACTGCCCAACACCCGATCGGAAATTGCGCTGCCCCTGAGGGCCGGTCAACGCGTCATCGGTGTGCTGGACGTGCAATCGGAACAGGTCAACGCCTTTGATGAGGCCAGCGCCGACGTGTTGCAGACGATGGCCGATCAACTGGCGGTGGCCTTAATCAATGCCGAAACGTTCAGTCAGGTCGAGCGGCAGGCGCACGTGATGGCCGTGCTCAATCAACTCAGCCGCGAACTGGCTCAGGCCACCTCCCTAGCCGAAATCGGTATGGCTACGGCCAAACACGTCGTCGAACTGGCCCAGCCCAATCGACTCAGTCTATCGCTGGTGACGGCCAGTCCCAATCAACTCATAGTGTATCCACTCGATCTTACGGCCGAGAATACCTTGAGCCGGGGGCAACAGGTGGAGATTTCGCAGACCATTACCGGCGACAGTTTCCGGCGCGGTGAGACAGTGTACACTAGCGACCTGAACACGCTGATCGCGCGCCATCCCCTGGCGGCCTCGCTCTACGCCGAAGGCAGCCGCGCCCTCTTGACCATTCCGCTGCGTGCCAGTCAGCGCGTGTTAGGGACGCTCGACATCAGCAGCGCACAGGTCAATGGCTTCTCGCCCGAACAAATCGCCCAACTGGAGCAAGTGGCAGCACAGCTAACCGTGGCCTTAGACAACTACAACTTGTCCGAACAAACCCGCACCGCCCTGCAAGAACTGGACACCGCCAACCGGCGGCTTGTCGGTCAGGCCTGGGAACGCTACGTACAATCGGCCGACACGCTGTCCGGCGAATGGCGCGATGGTCAATGGCTGGCGGCGCCCAACACCCTGCTGGCTTCGACAGGCAAACCGCAACTCCAGGTGCCCATCAAAGTCCGCGGTGAAACCATCGGTGAGTTCAGCGTCCAGACCGATGATCAACGCGTCTGGACCTCGGACGATATGGCCTTTGCGCAAGCCTTGATCGATCAAGTGGGACAAGTCATCGAGAACGCCCGCCTGCTGGAAGAGACCGGTCGCTTTGCCCTGCGCGAACAACGCATCCGCCAGATCACCACCCGCATTCGCGCGGCCAGCGATGTGCAGGCCGTGCTGGAAGCAACCACGACCGAATTAGCCCAATCATTGGGCGTGTCGCGTGCCATCATGCGCCTGACGATGAGTGAGACCGCCGCCACCGGCGGCTCGGGCACACCTGAAAGATAGGGACCGCGGGCAGCGCAAGTCGAGGAATTATGCCTAATCTACGAAATCTCGCACTCAGCACCAGAATTCTTATGCTTGGCATCGGCGGCGTGTTGCTAACCGTCATCGCGCTTACTGCGGCCGCCATTACACAGGGCAATCAGTTCAATGCGCTGGCCCAGAACCAAGTCGATCAGCTCGTCGATGCTGATCTGACGCACATCGTAGATGGCGTGTATAAACTCGTCGCCGCTCAAGATCAGGCCGTCCAACTACAGGTGAACACTAACCTTAACGTGGCGCGGCTTGTCTTCAACATCGTGGGCAATGTCAGCCTGGGCAAAGACACCATTCAGTGGGACGCCGTCAATCAATACTCCCAGGAAACCACCCGCGTCAGTTTGCCAAAAATGCTGGTGGGCGACACCTGGCTGGGACAAAACACCTACCCGTCCATTAACACGCTGGTTGTCGATCAAGTCCAGTACCTGGTTGGCGGCACCGCCACCATCTTCCAGCGCATGAACGATCGCGGCGATATGCTGCGCGTGGCCACCAACGTCAAAACCGCCGACGGTCAGCGCGCCATCGGCTCTTACATCCCCGCCTTCCGGCCAGACGGTTCGCGCGATCCCGTCATCGAGGCTGTTCTGCACGGCGAGACGTATCGCGGCAGCGCCTATGTCGTCAACGCCTGGTATAACGCCGCTTATGAACCTATCCGCAATGAAACCGGCTTGCTCATTGGCATGCTCTTTGTGGGCGTGCAACAAGAAAACGTCGCCTCGCTGCGCCAGGCCATTCGCGAGACCACCATCGGCCAGACCGGCTATGCC
>JAGOBP010000501.1 GCA_017999195.1 Thermoflexales bacterium | reverse complement strand
CATCTATGATGAACAATCTTTGCTCGATGGGTTACGTTCGGGCAAAGTCGCGGGCGCGGCGATCGATGTCTACAGCGAAGAGCCGCCCAAAACCGATCGGCTGAAGCAGCTCCTCGCGCTGGATAATGTCGTGGCGACGCCTCACATCGGCGCGAATACGGTAGAGGCCCAGCGCGACGTGGCCGTGCAGATCGTGCAGCAGGTCATCGATGCGCTGCGCGGCTTGAATTTCCGCAATGTCGTTAATTTGCCCTTTGCGGAAGGCGTGGACTATCGTTCGCTGGCGCCGTATATGACGTTGGCCGAGAAGATCGGTTCATTGCATATGCAGTTGATTCACGGCCGCATCGAGCGTGTGGAAGTGGAATTTCGCGGCGATGAAGTGGCCGAGCATGTGAAGCCGCTGACGGTGGCGCTGCTGAAAGGGATGTTGTACCCCATCCTCAGCGATGCCGTGAACTACGTCAACGCGCCGCGCCTGGCCGAAGACCGCGGCATCACGGTGGCGCAGACGCGCCATCCCGCCGCCGAAGATTACTCTAATGTGATTTTGTGCCGCGTCGTTTCAACCAAGGAAACACGTCTCATCGGCGGGGCGTTGTTCCTGCACACCATGTCGCGCATCGTGCTGCTGGACGACTTCCGCATCGATGCGCTGCCGCACGGCCCGGCGTTGATCATTTCCAATCGCGACGTGCCCGGCGTCATCGGCAAGGTGGGCACAATTTTGGGCGGGCACGGTATCAACATCGCGGAGTGGCAGATGGGGCGCAGCGGCCCCGGCGGGCAGGCCGTGTCGTACATCAACATCGATTCGCCCGCGCCCGATCACGTCTTGCGCGAACTGCGCCAGCTGCCGCCGATTACGGATGTGCAGCAAGTGGCGTTGTAAAATCACGGGGAATGCTTCACACTTAAGGAGCCTATGTTCAAACGTTTAGGGTTGCCGTTGCTCGTGATCGGTTTGTTGCTGGCCGCGTGTGTGAATACGGGCGGCACCATTACGCCGCCTCCGCCGCCGGCTGGCCGCGCCGAAATGGAAGTGGCTTTTCTGGATGTGGGGCAGGGCGATTCAATCTTGATTAAAGCGCCCAACGGCCAGATCATGTTGATCGACGGCGGCCGATCGATGAATCTGGCGAACAACTTGATCATCCCGCAAATCAAGGCCTGGGGAGCCAGTCAGGTGGACGTGATGGTGGTCACGCATCCCGACGCCGATCACATCGCGGGGCTGGTCGGCGTGCTGGAAAATTTTCCGGTGAAGTTGGTGGCGTTGACCGGCGATGAGCATCCGACGCAAATCTATGAACGGCTGCTGACCAACGTTCGCGACAAGAAAATTTCGGCCTTGCAGGTTCGCACGGGCACGGCCATTCCGTTTGATTCCGCGCTCAAGTTGGACGTGCTGGCGCCCGACGAAGAATTCGTCAATCGCGAAAATACCAACGACGGCTCGATCGTGATCAAGTTGACCTACGGGCAGACCTCGTTCCTGCTCACGGGCGATGCCGAGGCCATTGAAAATGAAGCGATGTTGGGGCACGGCCTGGATGTGCAGGCCACCGTCTTGAAGTTGGGCCATCACGGCAGCCGGTCCAGCACCGACGAGGCTTGGCTTAGAGCCGTGAAGCCACAGCTGGGCATCATCAGCGCGGGGCTGGATAACAGCTACGGCCATCCGCATCCCGAAGTCATCGCCGCGCTCAATAGCCTGGGTATTCAGTACCTCCGCACCGATGAGCACGGCACGATTACGGTGCGCACCGACGGCACCCAGCTGCATGTCACCAGCCAAAAGTGACGAGTGTGTCAATCACTCGTCATCGACTGCATTCAGGAGACGAACATGCCAGATTCAACCGACTTTGTTGAAGGACCCGCCCCGCGGCGCGGTGTGATCGATCAATTTGAAGGCGATCTGGCCGTCATCGTGTTTGAGGATGACGAGCAGCTGGTTGTGCCGCGCAGCACGCTGCCCCCCGACGCGCGTCCCGGCGATGTGGTCAGGATCAGTCCTCCGCCTGCGCCTGAAATTGCGACCGGTGCGGCCGCCGCTGACGCCGAGCCTGAGCCGCCCGCGATTGAGGTTGATGCTGAAGATACCGTCAACAGCCGACAACGCATTCGCAATTTGCTCGATGATATTTTTAAGTAGTCAACGGTTCGGCCTGGTTCAATTAGCACAGCCTTGAACTGAGGCGGCCTGAGGGCCGCCTCAGTGTTTGATTAGGCTTAAAAACAAGTCCCTTAAAACTTCTATTGCCACGCGTTGTGGCGCTATGGTATGATTCGATCATGAGCGCTGCGACGATCCCCAATTTGCGTAAAATGAAACCCACGACCCGTCTGCCGTGGGTGTTTGTTATGGTGCTGGGCCTGGCCACGCTGGCCGTGGTCGTGTTGTTGGGCTTCATCTTCTTTCAGATCGTGTACGCTTTTCATGTGCTGCCCAATGTCAGCGTGTGGAACATCGATCTGAGCCATCAGGCGCTGGATGAAGCCGCAGTCAACCTCGAAACACAGCTGGCGATCAAGTTCAATAACACCACGCTGGAGTTGACCGACGGCACACATCAATGGTATGCCACGCCGGTCGATCTGGGTCTGCGGCTTGATCCGCGTGCGACGGCGCAGATGGCGCTGGATGTGGCGCGCGGCGATGCCGGTCGTCAATTTATGACGGCGTTTGGCGGCGTGAACTTACCGCCCAGCGTGGTCTTTGATCCCGGCGTGGCGCAGGCCTTTTTGGCCCGGCTCGCGCAGCAGATCGATCGGCCGCCGTTGGACGCGGGGTTACAGCTCAACGGGCTGACGGTGATCACGACGTCATCGCAGCTGGGGCAGGTGTTGAATGTGACGCGTACGCTGTCGATGCTGGCGGAAACGGCGCGCTCACTGGACACCACCACGCGCCTCACGCTGCCGATTGAAACACTGCAACCTAAAGTGCGCGATACGTCCGCGGCGGCGCTGCGCCTGCAAGCCGTGTTGAACGGCAACCTCACGCTCGATCTGGCGTCTCCGCTGCCAGGCGAGCCGGCCAGTTGGGACATGACGCCGGAGCAACTGGCCGCGTTGATCACCACCGAACTCGCGCCGGATGGCAGCGACATCACGATCGAGTTTAACGCCGAACTGCTGTATGCGGGGCTGGCCGATCTGGCCACGCACATCGATCGGGTGCCCGAGGACGCGCAGTTTATTTTCAACGACGAGACGAAGCAGTTCGACGTGATTCAGGCCAGCAAAGTCGGCCGCACGCTTAATATCACCGGCACGATCGAGCGGCTGAATGCGGCGCTGGCCAAGGGCGAGCGGCGTGTGACGCTGGATGTGGCCGTGCAGCAGCCGGAGTTTCCCGACACGATCAAGGCGGCCGATCTGGGCATCACGCAACTCATCGCGCAAGGGCAAACGTATTATGCCGGATCAAGCAAAGAGCGCATGACCAACATCGGCGCGGCGACGGCGCAGTTTCAGGGCATTTTGATCAAGCCGGGCGAGACGTTCTCGTTTAACAAGTATCTGGGTGATGTGAGTTTGGACAAGGGCTTTGCCGAGGCGTTGATTATTTTCAACGGGCGCACGGTGACGGGCGTGGGCGGCGGCGTGTGCCAGGTGTCCACGACGATTTTCCGCGCGGCCTTTGAGGCGGGCTTCCCCATCATCGAACGGTGGCCGCATGCCTATCGGG
>JAGOBP010000500.1 GCA_017999195.1 Thermoflexales bacterium | reverse complement strand
CGAGCGACAAGTTGCGATCGCGCACACGCTGCAACGCCTGTATTTGGCCGCGCAGCAACACAGCGTCTTGGCACAATTGAAGTTGACTGCCGAGCATCTGACTGTATGGCAAGCCATTGCCCCGCTGCTGCCGGTTGAAGGCCCGCTTGATTTCCCCGGCCTCGATCAATATCGCGCGCCAACAGCCCCGGCCCGCCGACCGCAACCGCGCTCATCGACCAGCGAGCCGAAACACATTCTCGCGGGGATGTGGGTGCAGTCCGATGCCGGGTGGGGGCGCATTGAGCGAATCGTATCCACTGCGGGCGAAGTGCTCACATCCATCTCGCCGGCCCAGACAGAGGCTCACTTGCTGGTGACGCTGCGACCGAACGGCGAAGCGGAAACGATCTTCATTGATTTAGCCACCAAGCGCATTGTCTTCGCGGAAGAGGTGACGTGGTTTGAGTGTGCGCGCTGTCATCGCTTCATCAGCCGCGATCTGAATCGCGTACTAAACCGGCACACTCGCGCGGCCCATGATGGTGTTGGAGCCAGTTATCGGCAGGTGGAGACGGCGGAGTGGTCACTGACGACCATAACGTATCGCGCGCAGCCGCCGGGGAATGAGTGGGCGTGAGGCCGTGCGCGCGCGGCAAGCCAGCGGCTTGCCCGCCCGGATTGGTCACGATCAAATCGTAGCGGCCAAAGGGCAGCACAGGCACGATCGCCGTCAGCGTCGTCGCGTTGAAGACACAAGCGAGTCCCGCCCAAGGTGTGCATATCAATGCCAGCACACGTTCAATTATGGCACGGAACACAGCGACAGTGACCCGCAAGATCTTGCGGGTCACTGTCTGCTTGATGACTTGCCGTCTCAACGTCGATTCGAGATTACGATCGTCGAATCACAGGCAGGAAGATCCGCCAACCGACATACGATTCAGTCACAGCCGAGTTGTTGAGTTTTTCGATTTCCGTGCTTACCGGTTCGATGACCACCTGATTGACCAACGTGCTGAAATTGGTTGCCGTTGGCGCGATTGTGGCTGTGATGAGCAGGGTGAACGTATCACTCTTGGCGGGGAGGTTGCCAACATCCCAGACCAGCCCGGGCGTAGTCGTCAGCGGCGGCAGACTCGACTGAATGTCGATGGCGTCAGTGGACAGGGTGGCGGTGATCACCGTGTCACCGGTTGGCGCACCGCCTCGGTTGCCATAGTTCACTTCATAGACTACTTGAGCGCCGCGCGGGCTGGTGGTCGGGGCCTTGATAGATGCCCAGGCATCGGTATACGCCGATCCGATCGATACATCGTCGAGATAAACTGCGCCTTGATTGACCACGAAAGTAACTGTTACTGTTTGGCCGCTCCAGGCCGACAGATCAAACCAGCGATGCGTCCAGCCTTGGGTCGCAATCGACTCAGCGCGCAGTGTCGAACTTGTTACGCCGTCCGACACTTCGATTGCAAAGCCAGGACTAGTCTGTGGCATTAGCACAGGTGAGACGTATCGTGACTGGTACAAAAAAGACAGCACTGGATATTCGACGGATAGCGTGACAACTTGGGACAAAATCGAATCGCCCATACTTGCAGATTCCGAATCTCCCAAGAGCACACTGTTGCGACCAGTATGCCGCACCGTTGTAGTGAGCGTCGGTGTCAGCTCGCTGTTTGTCGCCCAAGGCTCGAGCTGGTCTGCTTCAAAATCGCCGTTGATTAGGGCGTTATTTTGTGGCGGGAGAATTACGTCTAGTTGGGCGTCGCCACTGGTCAGGAACGGGAAGCCTTGCCCCCCGTTGTACAGCGCGGCACGTTCTTCAGCCGTGAGTAAGCGCTTCCAGATGCCGACTTCATCGATGCGGCCACTCCAATAAAGTTCCGACTCAGTACCGGCCCGCCGCCCCAAGGCAAATTCCGCCGCCGAATCCTGACCACCGCCTGACCAGGGAACCGAGTCGATCGCGCCGTTGTTTACCTGGATGTTGATCGTATTCTCGCTCGCATTGTGCCAGGCCGTGATGAAGTACCAGGTGTTGAGCGCGGGCGCGCCCGCCGCTTCCGCATACACAGAGCCTTGGTCCGAACCATTCTGCACAAAAAGGCCGAAGCGATCGACGGCAGTGCCGATGTTGTTGGTATAAAACAATTCGAACTCTTGACCCGCATAGATGGTGGATGTGCCCTTGCCCGCAATGACCCGATACGAGTTCTTGTCGGTGAGATAGACCCAGCCGGTGATGGTGAAATCGATGTCTCCCGTGCTAAGATCTGCATTATCGAGATGATTGAGATAGGTCTGAGCAGCTGGCGAAAAAACGGCTGCTGTGCCGATCTTCCCGGAAATAGCGCTGACGCTGTTGTGGTCTTGGAGATCGTTACCGCGCCCAGTTCCGTCCCGGCGGGTGCCGCTTGGTTCGTCTAGCGACCAGTAAGCGGCTAGATTCTGCCGCAGCGTTGACGACGCCTTAACCAGGTCTGCTTCAAACGATGCAGGCGGCAGGCTGCCATAACCAGGCTTGCTCCATGTCGCTGTGTAAATCGCTGAGTCGGTAACGACGTAGGCGGCGTAGATACCGTTGAGATCGCTGGTCAGGGTGGCCTGCGCCATCGGGTGAGTCGTGATCGTAATCCCCGAGATGGGCGTTCCGGTATTGTCACTGGCTGTGCCGCTGATCGCCCATAGATAGAATTGCGTTGACGCATCGCCATCGCCAACCGGCCAGTTTTCAAGGTTTTGCGCTTGGTCGATGGCGCGCGTGCGGAAGAAGTAGGTATGCCCGCCTGAACCTGAGAACGTAGCCTTAGTGCTGAGCGTGCTGGTGAGCCAATTGGTCCACGCGCCGTTGAGGCCATCGCGGTACTGGACGTCGTAGGCCTGGACGTTCGATCCGCCCGGATCATAACCGTCCCAACTGACAACAACTTGATGCTTGGCAAAAACGGGCAGGACGTTTACGCTGCTTACAGGCGGGAGTGCCTCAATGGTGGTGCTGGTGTCGGGCGTCGCCGGCCAGGCTTCGAGATTACTGCTATTATCACGCGCGCGGACTCGGAAATAGTAAGTGTGCCCGCCCACACCAGAATAACTTCCCGACGTTGAGGTGGTTGCCGTTTGCCAAGCTTGCCAAACACCGCCCGCCCCGTCTTTCACCTGCACATCGTAATTGGCTAGACCCGATCTGGCATCTGTGCCCGACCAACTCACTGTAAACGAACCGGATGAGATAGAGGGCAGCGCCGCCAGGCTCGATGTCGGCGGTAAGACATCGGTCGTTTGCCAGTCGGGCATCCAATCCGTGTCTGAACCACCCAGAGAAAAAATCCCGCCCGTGGTTGTATCAAGCGCCCGCGAATACGCCGCGGTCCAATACCAGTTGCCTTGATAGTAGACGTAGTAGATGGCCGTAAAGGCCACCGATCGCCCATCGGGTGACCAACTGCGCGCCCACATATCGGCCGTGGTGTTCGTATCACCGATCACGTGCGGATTCGTGCCGTCGGCGTTGACGATCATCAGTTCCTGCCAGCCGTCGCCATCCGCATCGGCATCATATACGAGTTGCGTTCCGTCGGGCGACCAGGCTGCGTCTTCACTGTAGGGCTGTGCGGTCAGTTGGATTGCGCCGCTGCCATCGGCATTCATGACCCAAATCCGGCTGCCGCCGGATCGATCGGAGAGAAAGGCGATCTTGGTACCATCCGGCGACCAAACCGATT
>JAGOBP010000040.1 GCA_017999195.1 Thermoflexales bacterium | reverse complement strand
GCAAACACCATGAACAACTATGCAATGAACGACTTGGAACTGGCGCCCGCGTCGGTCGTGAAGCAGGCGGCGCGTGATTTCGCGGCCACGTTGGCCGAAACGTCGCAATTCAAGGCCTACGAAGAGGTGGCTGACCGCTTGAATCAGGACACGGAGGCGCAACGCGCGATCGCGGCGTTCGAGGCGAAACAGCAATCGTTGCAAGCTTTGCTCATGCTCAATGCCGTCAGTGAGGCGGACCAGGCCGAACTGCAACGCCTGCAGCGCGCGTTCAGCAACCTGCCGGCGGTGGTGACCTATTTTCAGGCGCAGACCGATCTGATGGCCCTGTGCCAGACCACCGGCGATCTCCTATCGCAAGCGATCGGTGTGAACTATACAACAGCCTGCGGGTCAGGTTGTTGCTGAGAGGTTCATGATGACTTCAAATAGAACAACACTCCCGGCCAATCTATTAGCCGCCACTGAAGACTTGGCCAATCATCTCCTCGCGTCTGAGCCGTTCACCGCTTATCAGGCCGCCCATGGACGATTAAACGCCGATGCTGGAGCGCGCGAGTTGCTGCAACGGCTCTCGCAATCTCAGGCGGAACTGCGCCAGAAACAGGCGCGCCGGACCGTAACGCAGAGCGATGTCGATCAACTGAAAGCGCTCCAGAGCGCGGTGCAGGCCGATCGCACCATTGCCGACTACGCCGGTACCCAGCAAGCGGCGATCGGTTTTTTGCGCGAGATCAACCAGGAGATCAGCGAACTGCTCGGGGTCGATTTTGCTGCTTTAGCCAAACGCTCAGGCTGTTGCTAACACCCGACTCACAGACAAGGAGGGACCCATGCCCCTGTATGACTTTCACTGTGAACAGTGCGAGACCAAATTCGAAGTCCGCGCTTCGATCAAAGAGAAGCAAGCCGGCCTGCAGCCAGAATGTCCGACGTGCCATAGCCATGCCGCACGGCAGCTGGTCACGGCCGGGCTGGTGTTGCACGGCAGCGATGGTGGCAGTCTGTCATCTGCTGGATCGGCCTGTGGTTGTGGCAATGGTGGGTGCTGCGGATGACGAACCAGTCCCCATCTTTGGGTGGGAGCGACGGCGTAATCGCAGTTCAGATCATCGGCGCACCACTGGCGTGCGCGGACGGCGTCAAGGATACCTGGCGCGAAGTCGCCAAGCACACCGCCGATCAATTGAGCGCGCGGTTTGGTGACCGCGTGCGCGTGCAGTACTTCGATCTGTTTGACGCCGATTGTCCCGCCCTGCCCGACGGTGCTCAATTGCCCCTGGTGCTGATCGAAGGCGAAGTGCTCAGCAGCGGCGGTAAGATTTCGACTCCCGCGATTCGCAAGTGTGTTGAGGCGTTCGGCGTCACACCCAATGGTCACTGAGGCAGAAGTCCGCGCTGCGCTCGATCAGGTGATCCATCCCACTTTTGGGTTGTCGTTGATCGCGCTGAATATGGTGCGTGCAGTCCGTGTGAGTGCCGATCGGATCGAGGTCGATCTGGTAATGAACTGCCCCGGTTGCCCGGCCGGTGAAATAACGTTGGTGCAGGCGCGTCAGAATCTCATGGCGTTGAATAGCGGCGATGTACGATTGAATCTGCTGCCGCAGATATGGACTCCGCCGTGGGAACAGATTGCTTAGTCTATTACGCCAGTCATGACAAGGCACTTCGGCACATAAGCATACGCACATGCGTGCGATCGGCCCGTTGTCCGTTGAGGTTTCACAGCCAGACATGATGTCCGATTTCCTCCACAGCAACAACCTTGCCTCCAAAGTGAGCGAGGCGGCGTTTCACCCCCAGCACCATGCAACCTCACTGCCGCATCAAAGTGCGCGCACAATGAGAACGAGAAATACATCGACTTCGATAATGAACAGCTCAACAGCCAATCCAGCCGCCCTCGCCCCCAAAACGATCCGCAATTTCTAGATCAGCCTGTCGGCGTTCTTCACGTGGGCGGGCAAGGAACTTGAGTTGCCCAGTCGCTCAAGTCTGTCCCCGCGCCCAAGTATGATACTGGCTGGCGAAATCACGCAACAATTTTCAACACGGTCACACCCGCGAAAGCGGGTGCCCAGATTCAGTACTGGATTCCCGCTTTCGCGGGAATGACCGAATTCGCCAGTAGTATCAAGTATAAAGATGCCCCAGAGGAGCCTTTCTCAAAAGAGCAAGTGGAAGCACTCGTGGCGTTTAACCATATCGCCCCCCGCGACAGCTGGCACTGCCGTACTTCAGACACACGCCGCGCCACTAAATTTTCCGCCCCCACTGATCGCGCGTCGGATTCAACCATTTGACAGGCTGGCGGCAGCGCACGCAGTAGGCGTCATCCGCTTGGAAACGCGGCGCGGCCTTCGGACGAACCGTGACTATGTCCGAACTTCCCCTGTACCAATTCGGGGGTATATCAACGGGAAGTGCCGCCCGTTAAATTGACCAAATACCCATCGGGTGCTATGATTTCGCGCCTCGTGTGGCAATGGACGCCCCACGGGCTTCAATTCTTCGGTTAACGAACGCGACCCAATCATTATGAGTGATAGCCCCGACACACCCACACCGCCCTTGACCGGCCGCCGCAAGGCGTTCCGCGCCTTGCGGCATCGCAACTACCAGTTGTTTTTTGTAGGCCAGCTCATCTCCCTCATTGGCACGTGGATGCAGCAAACCGCTCATCCGCTCTTGATCGTCGATCTGGCCAAAGACAACCCGGGGCTGTGGCTGGGCATCGTCGGCTTTGTGCCGCTGATCCCGCTGGTGCCGCTGGCCTTGATTGCCGGGTCGCTGGCCGATCGCTATCCGAAGCGGACCATCATCGTGCTGACGCAGACGGTCATGATGCTGCAAGCGTTTGCGCTGGCGTACTTAAAGTTGAACGGCGTGGTGCAGTTATGGCATGTAGTTGTGCTGGCGCTGGTGTCGGGCGCGGCTAATGCCATCGACGTGCCCGCGCGTCAGTCGTTTGTGGTGGAGATGGTCGGCCATCGCGACGATCTGGACAGCGGCATCGCCTTGAACTCGGCCATCTTCAACCTGAGCCGCGCCATCGGGCCGGTGTTGGCCGCCCTGCTCATTGCGCCGCTGGGACTGGGCATCGCCTTTCTCATCAACGGGGTGTCGTATTTCGCCGTCATTGCCAGTTTGCTGATGATGCGCCTTCCCCCCACAACCAAAGCCGTCAAGCCGCCCAAGATGGGCTCGCACTTAAAGGCAGGCTTGCAGTATGTGTGGCAGCAGCAGTCGTTGCGCGTACTGATGAGCATGGTGGCGGTGGCGGCCTTTTTGTCGATGCCGTTTATGACGCTGATGCCCGTCTTCGTGCAGACCGATGTGCGCCCCGATGGGACGCTGCAACCGATCGGGCCGTTGGCGGCCAGCGCGCTGCCGATCAATCAGTGGGTGTGCGATCGATTGACGTGCCAGGATCCAAATGCGGTGCCCTACGGTTTGCTGATGGGCGCGTTTGGCACGGGTGCGCTGGCGGGGGCGTTGCTGGTGGGGATGTATGGCGATCGGGGGCGCGGACGATTGTTGACGCTGGGTAACATCGGCCTGCCGATTGGCCTGCTGGCCTTTGCGGTGTCGCAGTCGTTCTGGCTGACCGCCCTGTTGCTGCTGGGCATTGGCGTGGTCTTCATTTTGCAGAACGTCATGACCAACACACTGGTGCAGTTGTCGGCGCCGGACGGCTTCCGCGGCCGGATCATGAGTGTGTACAGCATGTTGTTTCAGGGCATGATGGGCGCGGGCCGCATGCAGGCCGGTCTGACCATGAGCCTAACCGGCGCGCCGTTCGCTGTACTGGTCGGGGCGGCGTTATCGTTGATTTACAGCGTGTTTGTATTTTTCAAGTGGCCGAAAGTTCGGCAACTCAAATGACGGATCAGGCCGCAGTCGCTTGCGCCTGAAGTTCCCGGAAACCATCCTCACCCAGCACCAGCGTCATTTCTTCGCGGAACACTTCATACAGTGGCTGCTTTGTCGCACACAAGCGTCGACAGTTCGCGCCATCGAAGTCTTCTTCCGTTTCGTGATCGATGATCACTTCGCCGTTTTCCACGTAAACGGGATACAGCGCACAGAAGAACGGCTTCAAGCCCAGGCCGGGTAAACCCAGTTGCCGCGAGGTTACTTGCAGGGCGCAAAATCGATCGGGCCGCAGAAAAACGCAGCACGTTAGCCCCGGTCGCACGGGATCATCCACCACGTTCGTCCCAATCTTCACGCCCGACGGCGTGTCTTCATCCGGCTCGGGCGCAGAGAACCACGTGTTCGGATCACGCCGCTCTGCGGGCAGATTGGACTGAATCGCTTCGACGTACGGGACGATCGGTTTGAGGTCGTCCGCATCCAGCCACACGCCGCCGCTGCAACACGCGCCTTTGCATTCGTGCAAGCGGCAGCGCTCGGTCTCTAGCACTTCCAGCAATTCGGGATGAATTTTCAGTCCGTTGATAATCACGTTGACCTCACAAAAAAGAGACGCTCCGGCTGGAGCGTCTCCACTTGTCTACTTGTTTTCTGGACTACTTGATCAAAAACTCGCCATTGCGATAGAAGACTTCGCCGTCGGCGGTGATTTCCGTGCCATCGCGCGTGTCGCAGATCATGTCCCAGTGAATGGCTGACTTGTTCAGGCCGCCCGTGTCGGGATAGGCCGCGCCTAGCGCCATGTGGATGGTGCCGCCCAACTTCTCGTCAAACAGGATGTTGCGCGTGAATTGCTGGATGGCGGTGTTGGTGCCGATGGCAAATTCGCCTAGCGTGCGCGAGCCGGTATCGGTGTCCAGCACACTCAGCAGGAAATCTTCGCCCTTGGTGGCGGTGGCTTTGACCACGCGCCCGGCCTTGAATTCCAGTTCGACGCCGTTCACTTCGCGCGACTGATAGATGGCGGGATACGTAAACTTAACCCAGCCCTCAGTGACGGTCTCTTCCGGCCCGGTGAAAATTTCGCCGTCCGGGAAGTTGCGCTTGCCTTCCGAGTTCATGAAGATACGCTGATCGATGCCCACTTCCAAATCGGCGTTGGGCCCTTTGACGTGAATGCGCTTCTTGCCCTTGAGCCAGTCGATATACGTTTGCTGCCGCGCGCCCATCGCCAGCCAACTTGCCACCGGATCGGGATCATTCAACAAGCCCGCGCCGTAGACAAAATCTTCGTACTCGCGCAGGCTCATCTCGGCGTCTTGGGCGTTGGCCTCGGTGGGGAACAGCGTCACGCACCAGCGCAATTCGCCGGTCGCGCTGCGCTGCATCATCGTTTCGGTCAACGTGCGCCGCGCCGAGGTCGCCATGGCAATCCGCTTCGGATCGACATTCGAGAGCGCCTTGGTGTTGGTGTCGGCCTTGATGGCGATACGCACGTCGAAGTCGTTGACGGCCATCAATTCAAACGGATTGACGTACTGCAACTGCGCGTCCGAGCCGTACTTCAACAGCAACTCGGTTGCGCCCGGCACCAGATCGAGGTGATTGTAGCCGCTGCCCGCCGTCAGGTGCGGATGGCCGCCGCGCTTGATGACTTGCTCGATGATGGCCAGCGTCAACGGCTGCGCCACCGGCGAAGCAGTAATATACACTCGGTCGCCCGGCTTGATGCCCACCGAATATTCAGTGATCACACGAGCGAGTTTTTCAACACGGGGATCTGTCATAAATCTCCTTGGAAGACTACGTGCGGTGATTATATCATCGCCGCCGGGCCGTTTCAACCCGATCGGACGTTAACCAAACCGCCCGGTGATGTAGTCTTCGGTCCGTTTCTCTTTGGGGTTCAAAAAGAGTTGTTTGCCGGGAGCAAACTCAATCAAGCGGCCTTGCAGAAAAAACGCCGCCTGATCGGCCACGCGCGCCGATTGCTGAATGCTGTGCGGCACGATGACGATGGTATAGGTTTGCTTCAACTCTTGCAGCGAATCTTCAATCTTTGCGGTCGAGATGGGATCGAGGCCTGACATCGGCTCGTCCAGCAAGATCACTTCCGGTTCCAGCGCCAGCACGCGCGCCAGACACAGGCGCTGCTGCTGCCCGCCCGATAGCGCAAAGCCCGACTCATTCAGTCGATCTTTCACTTCGTCCCACAACGCCGCCGATCGCAAACTCTGCTCGACCAGCGTCTCCAGTTTACGCGCATCGTGCAGACCGGCCAAACGCGGACCATATTCGATGTTGGCGCGGATGGACATAGGCAAAGGCAACGGCTGCGCAAACACGATGCCTACCCGGCGGCGCAAGTCCGACACGCTCACGTCCGGGGCATAAATATCGTTCCCATCCAGCAGTACGCGGCCCGTCATCTTCGAGCCATACGTTAGGTCGTTCAGGCGGTTGATGACGCGCAACAGCGTCGATTTGCCGCCGCCCGCCGGACCAAAGAGCGCCGTGATCTGATGGGCGGCAATCGATAACGATACGTCGATCAGGCTTTCTGTGCCATCATCGTATTTGTAAGTGAGATGCTCGATCTCGATCTTGGCGGGTGACGTCATCTACCACTCCCGCTTGCGGCGATAGTAACTGCGAATGATGGTCGCCACCAGATTCATCGACAGGACAAAGACCATCAGCACCAACGCCGTGCCAAACTGCAATTGCAGCGGCATATTGGGCACTTGCGTACTGATGACAAACAGGTGATAAGGCAACGCCATCGTCTTATCGAAGATGCTGTTGGGTAACTGCGGCAAAAAGAAGGCGGCGGCCGTAAACAGGATCGGCGCAGTTTCGCCCGCGGCGCGTTCCAGCCCCAGAATCACGCCTGTGATCATGCCCGGCAACGCATTGGGCAGCACCACCTTGCGAATAGTCTGCCACTTCGTCCCGCCCAGGCTGATGCTGACCGTGCGAAAACTCTGCGGCACCGATCGCAAGGCTTCTTCCGACGTGCTGATGATCACCGGCAAGGTCATGATCGAAAGCGTAAGCGATCCTGCCAAAATCGATGATCCGAATTGCAGCGTCAGCACGAACAACCCCAAACCGAACAGCCCGTACACCACCGACGGGATGCCCGCCAGGTTGATGATGGCCAATCGGATAAGGCGCGTGAAGTTGTTATCGCGCGCGTATTCGCTCAGGTAAATCGCAATCGCGATGCCCAACGGCACGGAGAAGACCGCCGTCCCGATCGTGAGCCAGAACGTCCCCACGATGGCCGGCCAGATGCCGCCCGCTCGCATCCCGTCGCGGGGCGCAGTAAACAGGAACTCGGCCGAGATGGCGGGCAAGCCCTGCAAGATGATCGAGCCGACGACAATGATAATCGGCACGATCACGACGATCGCGACGAAGACCAAAAAGCCAATGCCCAGACGTTGTACGGCAAAACGTGACATGCTTACTCCGACGATGTTAAGCTCAGAGTAGGTGTCATTGCGAGGAGCGCTTTTTGCGACGAAGCAATCTCCACACTAAAGACATCTAGATTGCTTCGCCGCGATACTGCTGCGGCTCGCAATGACGCACTAACATTGCCAAAAGACTTAGACACAGATCATGACAGTAGTCGCGCCGAACGCTTAGACTGCCGGAAAATCGCAATGGACGCGATGAAGTTGACGATGAAGGTGATGACGAACAACGCAATGCCGATGGCAAACAACACATGAAAGTGCGTGCTGCCTTGCGCCACTTCGCCCATCTCGGCGGCGATGGTGGCCGTCATGGTGCGCACCGGCCAGAACAACGAATCAAACGATAAGGGCATGCGCGCGGCGTTGCCCGTGACCATCATCACGGCCATCGTCTCACCGATGGCGCGCCCGATGCCCAACATCATCGCCGTGAGGATGCCCGTGCGCCCGGCTTTCACTGTCACCATCCAGATGGTCTGCCACTTGGTCGCGCCCAGCGCCAGCGCCGCATCGCGATAACTCTTGGGCACGGCGTCGAGCGCATCTTCAGCCACACTCACGATGGTGGGCAGCGCCATATACGCCAGAATCAACGAACCCGTAAAGGCCGTGAGACCCGTCGGGAGGTTGAGGGTCTCACGCACAAAGGACGACAACGCCACCACTCCAAAGAAACCTAACACCACCGACGGAATCCCGGCCACAATCTCGATCATCGGCTTGAGAATTTCACGCAGCCAACGCGGCGCGATCTCGGCGATGAAGACGGCCGTCAACAAACCGATCGGCATGGCGATGAGCGCCGCGCCCAGCGTGACGACGACCGAGCCTAAAATCAGCGGCAGCACGCCAAAGTGATTCTCAGTGGGATACCAGCGGGTGTTGAACAGACTATCGAGCGGGGCTTCCGTAAACGCGGGCAGACCTTCGCGCAGCAGGAAGGCAAAGATCAGCACCACAAAAGCAATCGCCGCCGCGCCGCTGGCCTTGATGGCGCTTTCGGCGACGACCTCGGTCCAGGCCGTGCGTTTAGGGGGTAGAGGCGTCGATGTCATAGCATTACTTCAGCGGCACAAAGCCCAGTTGATTGACGATCGTTTGTCCGTCCGGGCCACGAATCCAATCAATGTAGGTCTTGACCGCGCCGACCGGTTCGCCCGGTGTATACATGAACAGCGGGCGCGCAATGGGATACTGCCCGCTGTTGACCGATGCCACGCTGGGCTTCACATACTCGTCGCCCGCCTTGGGCGCGATGGCCAGCGTCTTCACTTCCGGCGTGATGTAGCCCAGCCCGTCGTAGCCGATGGCGTTGGGATTCTGCCGCACTTCGGCGATAATGCCTTCGCTGGACGGCAGCAACAAGGTGTCTTGCGAAAACAGCGTCTTGTTGTCTTTCTGACTCAGCCGCACGACGGTTTCAAGGAAAAAGACGTGCGTGCCGGAATTCGATTCGCGCGACAGCAGCACGATGGGCCGATTCTCGCCGCCCAATTCCTGCCAGTTGGTGATCTTGCCACTGTAAATGTCGGAGACTTGCTGGAGCGTCAACTGTTGCACGGGATTGTGCGGGTTGACAATCACCCCGATCGCGTCGCGCGCAATCTCGATCTCGTACGGCTCGATGCCGTTCTTCTGCGCATCAGCAATTTCTTCTTTTTTGATCTTGCGGCTGGCATTGGCAATATCGGTGGTGCCATTCACAAGCGCGGCTAGGCCGGTCCCGCTGCCGCCGCCCGACACGGAAATGCGAACTTCCGGGCTGACCTTCTGGTAGGCTTCCGCCCACGCCAACGCCAGATTGACAATCGTGTCGGAGCCGATATTTTCGATCGTCTGTTGCGCGCCTTCAGCAGATTGATCAGCAACACGCCCGCCACAACCGACGAGCACACTGAGAACGATCAAGAGGAGTAGTGCGCGGGAAGTCATCGAGGGCGATTATATCATGCGGCGCAAGCTTGTACAAAGGTTGTGAGTTAAACCCGTTCGCGTTAAAATGACGGCATGAATAACAAGCTTGAAGTCAGCCACCTCGATTTCTACTACGGCAAGAAGCAGGCGCTGCACGACATCACGATCGATATTCCCGAGCACCACATCACGGCGCTGATCGGGCCAAGCGGCTGCGGCAAGTCCACGTTCCTGCGCTGCCTGAACCGCATGAACGACACCATTCCCGGCACGCGCGCCACCGGCCAGATCAAACTGGACGAGGCCGACATGCTCGCGCCGGAAGTCAACGTGGTCGATCTGCGCCAGCGCGTGGGTATGGTCTTTCAAAAGCCCAATCCCTTTCCGCAGTCCATCTTCGACAATGTGGCCTTTGGGCCACGCGCCCTACGCATGAACACGGAGCGGCTCGATTCCGTAGTGGAGCAATCGCTGCGCGGCGCGGCCCTGTGGGAAGACGTCAAGGACAAACTCAAAAGTCCCGCGTTGGAGTTGGCCTTAGGTCAGCAGCAGCGCTTATGCATCGCGCGCGTGTTGGCCGTCAAGCCGGAAGTGATCCTGATGGACGAGCCGTGTTCGGCGCTCGATCCGATCGCAACGTTGAAGATTGAAGAGTTGATGCAAGATTTGAAGCAGAAATACACCATCGTCATAGTCACACACAACATGCAGCAAGCGGCCCGCGCCAGCGATTTCACCGGCTTCTTCTGGCTGGGTGAACTCGTCGAGTTTGGCGAGACGCGCCAACTCTTCACCAAGCCCGCCAAGAAACAGACCGAAGATTACATCACCGGACGATTTGGATAGACACCCCGCACAAAGCGCGTTATAATCTCAGTGCCGCTGACTTTTCGGAGCAGCGAGCGAAGTTAGTAGATTGGTAAAGTAGCAAGTTAGTAGAGTAGTAGATTGGTCGTTCGCTTGGATCACGATTAACGTGACCGAGACGCAAGCCAAGTCAAATCATTGCGCCTCTCTCACGCCCGATCGGTGATCCAGCCCGATCGGGCGTTTTGTTTTTGCTACGTCACACCGCACTGCACGCAGTGGGTGCAAGTGTTGCGAGCCGCACAGCGGCGAAGCAATCTCAAGGTCGTCGTCAAAGATTGCTTCGTCGGTCTTCGACCTCCTCGCAATGACGGATGACCGACTATCAGTTTCACTCTGAAGGAGAGTCAACATGGACCGCAAAAAAGTTTCCATCCCCCACCTGCACGCCAAGAAACAGCGCGGCGAACCCATCAGCATGATCACCGCCTACGATTACCCCGGTGCGCTCGCCGTTGATGAAGCGGGCGTGGATATGATCCTCGTGGGCGATTCGCTGGGCATGGTGGTGCTGGGCTACGAATCCACCGTGCCCGTCACGATGGACGAGATGATCAGCCATACGGCCGCCGTCAAACGCGGCACCAAGTACGCGCACATCGTCGGCGATATGCCCTTCATGTCGTATCAGGCCGATGTGAAAGAAGCCGTGCGTAACGCCGGACGCTTCCTTAAGGAAGGCGGCGCAGACTCGATCAAGTTGGAAGGCGGCGCAGAGATGGCCCCCACCGTCAAAGCCATCGTGGACGCAGGCATCGCCGTGATGGGCCACATTGGTTTAACGCCGCAATCCGCGTCGAAGTTGGGGGGCTATCGGGTGCAGGGCAAAACGCGCTCGGGCGCGCATAAACTGCTGGAAGATGCCCTGGCTTTGCAGGCAGCGGGGGCTTACGGCATCGTCCTCGAAACGACACCCGCCCGCGTCAGCGAGTTCGTGTCCAAGCAACTCAGCATCCCCACCATCGGCATTGGCGCAGGCGCGGGCTGCGATGGGCAAGTGTTGGTCTTTCACGACCTGTTGGGCTACTTCGACCGCTTCTCGCCCAGGCACAACAAGCGTTACGCCAACATCCGCCCGATCATCATCGACGCGGTGAAGCAGTATGTAAATGAAGTGAGTACGCGTACCTTCCCCACTGATGAGAATTCGTTTGTTATCGATGACGCGGAATTTGTAGCATTCGTCGCAGAAGCGCAAGCGACTCGCGCACAGCACAACGGTCGGCAAACTGAAGCCAGCGAGCTGGTCGGCAAGGTTTATTAATCGGACGCAGATGAACGCAGATTAACGCGGATAAATCAATCAGCGTTCATCCGCGTTAATCAGCGTCCCATTAAGGAGCAACATGCAAATCTCCATCATCGGCACCGGGGCGATGGCGACGTTATTTGCGGCGCGCTTGGCCGAGGTCGCAGACGTATCCATGATCGGGACGTGGCGCGAGGCGCTGACGGCCATCCGCGAGCACGGCATCACCCTCGACGGCGATAGCTGCTGTCACAGCGTCCACACCGCGTCCGATCCCGACGACGCGCCCGCCGCCGATCTCGCCATCGTGCTCACCAAAGCCTATAAAACAAGGGCCGCCGCCGAGGTGGCCGCGAAGACGCTGAAGCCCGACGGGCTGGCGCTGACGCTGCAAAACGGGCTGGGCAACATCGAGATTCTGTCCGCGCAGGTGGGCGTCGATCGGGCGATGCAAGGCGTGACGATGCAGGGGGCGGCGCTGCTCGCGCCGGGGCACATCCGCACGAGTGGACGCGGGGCCACACATCTGGGCTACGTCCCGATCGAACTGGCCGCCCCGCGCGATTGGTCCGCGCATCATCATGCGTATGAGATCACCGCGCTGCTCAACTCGGCGGGACTCAAGGCGCAGCTCAGCGCCGACATCGACGGATTGGTGTGGGGCAAAGTGATCATCAATGCGGCCATCAATCCGCTGACGGCGATTTTGCGCATTCCCAACGGCGCACTTGTCGAGCGTGAAGAAACCATCGAGTTGCTGACAGCCGCCGCATTAGAGGCTGCCGCCGTTGCCGCCGCATTGAACATCCGATTGCCCTATCCTGATCCCGTCGAGCGTGTGAAGCAAGTCGCCACGTTGACGGCCACCAACTTCTCGTCGATGCTGCAAGATGTGATGAACAAACGCCTCACGGAGATCGATGCGATTAATGGTAAAATCGTCGAGCACGGCCGCGCGCTGGGCGTGCCGACACCGATCAACGCGGCGCTGACTTCGCTGGTGCGGGCGATTCAAAATAATTACACCACGGAGAACGCGGAGAAAGAAGCACAAAACACTTTGCGCGCGCTGCGTCTTCTGCGGTGAATCAGACGTGATACGAAGGCATCGATGAAGCGCTTCTATTTGCTTCACATCAGTCTTGGGCTTACGATCATTTTGTTGTTGGTAGCGGCGTGTAAACTCGCCGACGCACTGGGTACGCATACCTGGGACGCTCAGCCAGTATTGATCTCATTGTTCACCGCGACAAACAATACGAGAAGGGTTGACTATGAATGGAGCAAATTACCCGATCTGGTAGTGTATGCAGATGGCAGGCTGCTTGTAACACACACAGAGGCTAAGCAAAGCATTTATGAAACGCATCTGCAACCTGCCGCAGTTTGTTCATTGCTACAACAGATTGCAGCTGATGGCTTTTGGAATTTGCAGCAGGAAAACTATAAAGCAGTTGAGTATGCCGATCTTCAAACAATATGGATCGGTGTCAATGCGTGGCAACGCAAGGAAGTCTCGGCTTATGGGCTAGAGGCTGCACCCTCGGGAACTCCTGTGCCACCCGAACTCAAAGCTACTTATATGCGTTTGCGAGATTACACGCCGCCGAATCTACGGCCATATCAGCCCGACAAATTGGCGATCACGGTTATCGAGTTGGATCAACGACAATCATCGACAGAATGGCCGTTGCAAAAGCCGAGACTGGCCGATCTGCATTCAAGAGAACATGGCGCCGGGAGTGGTGTGGTTATTGATCATCAAGAAGCATCAGATGTCTATCAACTATTCGCAGGTGACTTCTCTCGCACTTACAGAGAAAATGGAAAGGCTTATCAGCTGACGATTCGCCCTTTGCTGCCATTTGAAATCTGGGAAACGGGACGTAAGTGGACTTTGCCGCCAGTGTTTCAGACAACACCAACTTCAAAGTTCAAGTGTCCTGTTGATTGACGCAGAGTTTGCCTCGCCGCGAAAAACGCGGCTTGCAACGACGCGTACACTCATCACTCGTTACTCATTACTTGTTACGGAGACCTATCTTGCGACTCTCACATCATTTCGGTTCGACGTTACGCGAAGCACCCGTTGGCGCTGAAGCCATTAGCCATCAACTGTTGGTGCGCGCGGGATTCATTCGGCAATTGGGACAGGGCTTGTTTTCATATTTGCCCTTAGCCAAACGCGCCTTGACCAAGATCGAAAACATCTTGCGCGATGAGATCGACGCCATCGGCGGGCAGGAGATGACGATGCCCGTGGCGCATCCCGCCGAAGTGTGGCAGGCCACCGGGCGCTGGTACGCCATCGGGCCGGAGATGGCGCGCTTCAAGGATCGCAAAGACCGCGACATGGTGCTGGCGATGACGCACGAAGAAGTCGTCACCGATCTGTGCAAGACCGAGATTCGATCGTACCGGCAACTGCCGCAGT
>JAGOBP010000499.1 GCA_017999195.1 Thermoflexales bacterium | reverse complement strand
CTCTTGCACGATCGACGCCAGCACTTCACGCTGATGATCAAGTTCAGCCGCAGACGTCCCGCTGCGCCCGATCGGTTGATCGACGCCCGCCGGTTGATCGGCCCGCGCGGCCTGCTGTTGCCGTGCTTCGATCAGCTGCGCTTCTAATTTGTTGTGCAGCGCCGTCAGCCGCGCCACTTCCGCCTGTTGATCGCGCAGCGCGCTTTCCAATCGCGCGCGTTCTTCGGCCATGGCCTGCAACTGTTGCTGCCAGCGCGTCTCTTCTGTGCCGCGCTGTGCGGCGATCTCTTCCTGCAACTTCGCCAGTGACGCCAGCCGCGTCGAGGCGCTCTGCGCTTCGGCCTGGGTGGTTCGCAGGGCGGTTTCCAACGCCAGACGCCGCTGCGTGGCCTCTGTCTCGATCTTGCGGACAGCCCGGTCCAGGTCTTCCGAGCGCGCGGCCAAATACTGGCTGCGCTGCGTAACCGTTAAGGCGGTGCCCAATTGCACCCGCAAAATATCGGCGCGTTCCACATCCACGGTCGTCCACTCACGGCCATTAACGGGATTGCCCAACAGCACCAGGCCAACCGCCTGTGCATCGTCGATCAAAGGCGCGACCAAGAGCGGGCCAGTCACAAACGAACCCATCAGGCCAAACACCTCGGCCAGTTCCAGCGCCGCTTCGCTCTTGCTCACGATGACGGTGTGTCCGCGATCAAAGGCGCGTTGCAGCGAGGGCTGCTTGTTCACGGCAAAGCGCGCGCCCAACGACGGCGCAGCGCCCGGATGATGAATCGCGCTGAGTTCGACCACGGCACTATCGGGCGCGCGCAAACCGATCGCGGCCACATCGGCGTGAAAGGCGTCGGCCAATTTAGCCGCAATTTGCTGCAAAACCAGCGGCACATCGGCCTTGGGCGTCAAGGCCTGAATCGCGGCGGCGGCCTGCCAGACGGGATCATCGAAGTTGAACACGGCGGCGGCCACAGGCGCGCTGGGGACTGGCGCAGCACGCGCTTCATCAATCGCCGTGAGTTGATAGACCACGACCACAAACATCGGATACGCGGCCAACTGCGCCAGTCGCACCCAGGCGGCGATATGCGTGTCGGCCAATGGGCCAGCGAATTGCAGCGCGTGACCGATGGCCATGAACACAAAAGCGGCCAGAGCCGCACCCGATCGGGGTCGCGGGCCGATTGAGAGTGTGAGGGCCGCCAAAACCGCAATCGCCAATGACCAGACTTGCCAGATCGTCTCTTGCGAGGTCGTGTTATAAAAGCCATTCGATGCTTGAGCCGCCCAGGCACCGGCCATGACGGCATAGGCAATCGCCGCCGCCACCGAATTGACGATGAGCAGGCCAACGCCTAATTGCGTACGCTGTCGCAGCACGGGCACAAACGCCCAGGCCAAGAAACCCAGGCTAATCACGTCGATGGCGCGTTCCAGCGGCGGCATGAACGTGGTGGCTAACACCCCGTCGGACGGAATGCCCTGCAAACTCAGCAGCGCCACGACAATCAGCCCGAAGCGGCCAACCAGAATCACCGCGCCCGTAATGACCAACTGGCGCAACGGCACCGACCACGCCGTGCGGCGCGCACGCAGCACCGCAAAGCCCAGCATCGCTTCCAGCGCAAACATCACGATCAGGTGATAAACCAAATCGCCGGGCGGGCGCGTCAACAATTCGATGGCTTGGGTCAAAATATCAAACATAGTGATCACGATTATACAACTTTGAAAGTCGGCAAGCAATTCGAGTATAATGCGTTTTAACTAACGCACGAGGATGATTATGAAAGCCATTCTCTTTCACCAACACGGCGGATCGGAAGTGCTTGAGTACGCAGACGCTCCCACGCCAGAACCCGGCCCCGGCGAAGTGCAGGTCAAGATCGCGGCGGCGGCGCTGAATCGTTTGGACGTATGGGTGCGTAATGGCTGGCCCGGCATCCGGCTGGCGTATCCGCATATTCCCGGCGCGGACGGCGCGGGCACAATCAGCGCCATCGGACCTGGCGTAACCAACGTGGCAGTGGGCGACCGCGTCGTCATCAACAGCAATCTCAGCGATGGCACGTGCGACTTCTGCGCGCGCGGCTTCGATAATCAATGCGAGAAATGGGGCTTACTCGGTGAAACCAGACGCGGCACTTACGCCGAATACGTCGTCGTGCCCGATCGGAATGTATTGGCCCTCCCGGCCCAGTTCCCGTTCGATCGAGCCGCGGCGGCCTCGCTGGTCTACCTCACGGCGTGGCACAGCCTGATTGTGCGCGGGCAAGTGCAGGCGGGCGAAAGTGTGCTAATCGTGGGTGCGGGCGGCGGCGTCAACACCGCGTCGATTCAGATCACCAAATACGCTGGCGCGCAGGTTTACGTCGTCGGCTCAAATGCGGCCAAACTGGAACAAGCCCGCGCGTTGGGCGCGGACGTACTCATCGATCGCTCTCAAACCGATTGGGCCAAAGCGATCTATCAAGTGACGAATAAACGCGGTGTGGATGTTGTGGTGGATAACGTCGGCGCAGGCACCCTGCCCCTGAGTCAGCGGGCGGTGCGCAAGGGCGGACGCATCCTGACGGTGGGCAATACAGGCGGCCCCAAGTTCGAATTCGATAACCGCTACATGTTCAGCAAGCACATCAGTTTTATCGGTTCGACCATGGGCACGCGGGCCGATTTTGCACGGGTGATGGGCCTGGTGTTCGCGGGCAAACTCACCCCCGCGCTCGATCGCATCTTCCCGCTGGCCGATGCACGCGCCGCTCACGACCATATGGAATGCGGCGAATTCTTCGGCAAGATTATTCTGGAGCCGTGAAACAACCGAGGTTAAACAAAAATGCGGGTCAGATCGATTCTCGATCTGACCCGCATTTTTTCTAGTGAATTACGGTTATGGCTTAATCGGCACGCGATCTTGCCACGTCAAGAAGAAGGCGGGATTGCGGCGCGCTTCCAGCCAGGCTTCTTGAGTCTTTTGCTCGCGGCTGCTCATGAAACTGGCGCTGATCGGCTGCACGGCGCGATCCTGAACAAAGATCACATATCCAGCTGTGCCAGCCGCATTGCTGTTGAACAGCGCGGTCTCGCTGATGGGCGTGCTGAACAAAGTCTCAGCAATCGATGGACCAAATTCGGTCGTAGCCGAGATTTCGTCCTGCGGCACCCACTCAAACGTTTCCGACGCGATGGCGGTAGTGATCGGATAGGTGTTTGACACCACCGCCTGATACACCGCCTCGAAACCGTTGGTGTTGACCGAGTCTGTCACCGTCGGCACATCCGTGATATCAACGCGGATATACTTGAACTTGATCTGCTCGGTGATTGTCGGCACCGTTGAGGCGATGGCCTTGTTGACCTTTTCGGCCAGCAAGCGCAGTTCAACAATCTTGCGATAGTCGGCATCCGTCAGGCCGGTCGTAGCCAATATGCTCAGCTGATCATTGTAGAGCGTGTTAAAGCCCTCTTTGGTGATCGGCGTGGCCGTCGGGAACGGCGTACTGGTCGGCGTCGGGGTCTGCGTAATCGGCTCGGTCACCGTCGGCGTCGGGGCCGGGGTACGGGTCGGCGCGGGCGTCGGCGGATTGCGCAGATAACCCAGGTCTTCTTCAAGATAGACCTGCACTTCATCCGGCTGGACCGTCACACCGAACTCAGGCGCGGCCTGCTTCAGCAGGATCTCATCGACCATGCTGCTCAGCACTTGCGCGCCAAGGCCGCTG
>JAGOBP010000498.1 GCA_017999195.1 Thermoflexales bacterium | reverse complement strand
ACGGCGTGCCCGATTGTGGGTCGGCCGTGATCGAGTAATCAAAACCGATCGAGGTCTGGATCAAATTCGCCGCGCGAAAATGTTCGGCGTAATTGAAGTAGCCCGTCGTTTGATTATCCAGTTGCACCAGATTGGCTTCGCCCAACGCAGGCAGCCAAAACCACGCCGACAGCGCAAACGACAGGAGCAAACCGCCGATCAACGCCAACCACGTCGACCGCGTCACGCGCGCCGACGCGCCACGCAATACGCCATAGGCCACCACAAACGGCGAGAAGATCAACGCGGAAACATTGTGCGTCATGATCAGGCCGCCGTAACTCAGCGCCAGCCACGCGAAGGCGCGCGGCGATTCGATCACGCGGTCGATCGAGAGCAAGATCAGCGGATAGAAAACGAAGGCATAAAATTCGCTGAGTGAATCACCGCGCACGTAAACGTTGATCAAGTGAAACGGCGCGAAGGTGTACGCGACTGCGATCAGCCAGGCAGCCGATCGGGTGGGCGTGTGCCGATCGGCCCAGCGATACATCCCCCAGGCTGCCAGGCCAAAGCCCAACGTTTGCACCAACTTGATCGAGACGAGCAGATCAAGCCCGATCAAATTCAAGAACGCGCCCAGATAATACGGCAGTGCGGCGTAGTAACTGAAGAATGGATAACCCAGGCCATAGGCAGCATCCGGCATCCAGCGCGCGGGGAATACGCCGTCGTGCAGATTGACAACCAATTGCTGCAAGCGAAAGAAGAGAAAGGGGCTGTCGCCGCCGCCGCGCGTGTTGACCAGACCGGGGCCGGCCCACAAGGGCAACGCAGCCAATACAACACAGAGCGCCAGCGTCACGCCCAGCCAGGGGACCGATCGAAACACACGGGTTATCATGCGAAAACGAGGCTTAAAACAAACTGATCCACGAACTGACCGGAATCGTCACGAACAACGTCACGTCGTGTCGATTCGCGTCAATTCGTGGATCAGGTCATTGAGCACGAAACGGCGCTGAGTCGCCGCCTAACGGTTGTTGCGCGCGCGCTGCAAGGTTGTGAGCGCCAGCAGGACCGCAAAGCCCAGCACAGCCACCCCCAGCACACCCAACGCAACGCGACCCAGCGTGGTCATGCCGCCGGTGCTCGTCGTGGCCGACGAACTGCCGCCATCGGTAGCGGGCTTGGCCGCATCGCCGCCCGCTTTCCGTGCGCCGTACAACACATCGAACTGCGCGTTGTTGGCCAGACTGACCGCCCATTGACCGGGCGTCGTCACTTCCAGCCCGCTGGCGCCGCGCGCCTGCACGGTATAGGCCCCCGCCGCCAGACTGCCAAAGCAATACGGCTCACTGTTGCCGTCTGATTTATATGAACCTTTAACGCCGTTGGCATCGGCCAGCGTGAAGCCCACCCCGGCCAACAACGGTTCGCCGTCCTCGCGCACCCCGTTGCCGTCTTGATCGTCAAAGGCCAGCACACAGATCTGCCCCGTGCCTTGTTGCGCAACCGGCGCGGCCTGCACGGCCGACACACCGATCAACAACGCCGCTGAAAGCGCCGCCACCATCGCCACCCAAGTGATCCAGCGTAATCCACGCATCCCTATTGCTCCTTGTTTGAACTAGGCACGGCGGCGCGCAATGACAAACGCGCCCAAGACACCGGCAACCAACAACACAATCAAGCCGATCGCGCCGGTCAACAAGCCGCCCAAGCCGGAACCACTGCTCGCGGCCGGAGTCGCCGCCGCCTGGCCCGGTTCTGGCACAGGCGCGCCACTATCACTGCGGCTGCCGAAGTTAATGTTGACCACCGAGCCACCCGTCAACGCCACGCCCCAGCGCTTGTCAGAAGTCGCCACGGTACCCGGCGCGGGTTGCACCGCAACGGTATAACTGCCCGGCTGCAAATCCGTGAAGCAGTGCTCTTCACCCGCCGCATCCGTGGTGTAGGAGGCCGCTTGAACGCCCTGAGAATTCGCCACGGCAAACTGCACGCCGGCCACCGGCTCTTCACCCACCGTCAACAGACCATCGCTATTGGCATCGCTATACGCGCGTACACACAATTTGGCCGCCGTAGACGGTTGCGCCGGCGTGGGTTGCACGGGGGCGGCAGCGGTCGGTTGCGCCGGAGTAGGTTGCGCCGGGTCAGTCGGTTGACCAGGCGCAGCGGTAGGGGCGACCGTCGGCTGGGCGGGCGTCGTGCCAGTGCCGCCCTTGATGATAATTTTTTGCCCGATCGACAACAGCGAGTCTTTCGTCAGGCCGTTCAACGCCAGAATCTCGTCCAGCGAAACGTTATATTGAAATGACAGACCGAAGAGCGTGTCACCCGACACGATGGTGTGAACGATCGAGCCATCGGGGTTGGTGACAGGCGGCAGGGCTGTCGGCTGAGGTTGTGCCACGGTAGTCGGTTGCGGTTGAGTGCTGCCCGCTGTCGGCTGCGGCGTGGGGGACTCGCCCAACACCACCAGTTCAGCATCGTCCCACCACGCGTCCAGGTGAATCGCGCCGGACCCCCGATAGTCGTTGGACGTAAAGACGGTAATCTTGCCCTGCGGCCCGGCGGTGGTGGTCACGCAGATCTGTTGCCAAACGTCATGCGGATTCGCCTCACCCGACCAGACGATGCCGGGCGTATTCCACTCGACCTCGCCACTAGGATAGATGCCCACGCGCGAACGGCCATTGAAGCCGGACCACGACGACACTTTGCCAAAGGGGGAGTTCTCCGCAAACAACCGCGACCAAGCACAGAAGCGCACCTGAGCATTAGCGGGGACCGTCACAGGTTGCTTCAAACCGCCATTCCACGGATCGAATTGGCGGCCAATGTGAGCGGACGCAGCGCCACCGTGAATCACCGCAGCAGAGAGGGTTTCGGCGCTAAAGTTCGGGGCGAGGGCATATTGCAGGCCGGACGCATCGGCTGGCTTGGCAATTTCCTGAAACCAGCGCCCCCAGCCATTAGGCTGCTTGTTGCCGGTATAGGGCAATTCCATGGTGGGGTTTAGCAGCAGATTGGTCTGCGCCAGCGGAGCGGCGCTGGTTGCCATTGGCGTCAAGCCAAGCGCTGCCGCAAGTATGGCCACCAAACTCAGCCCTGCGATTAATTTCTTGAAAGTCATGCTTGCTTCTCCTTAACTGAGAATACTCAGGTTCTAATCTTAGCTGTGCCACGCCATCAAGCGCGTCGCACCCGACGAGCCATGCCCAGACCAAGTCCGCCTGCCGCCAGCACGCCCACGCCGATTACCGCCAGCACCGGCCATGAAACGCCCACCGGTTCGATCGGCGCAACACGCACGCCCAGCTGCAGATCGATCTGCGTGTCGCCGGGCAGGGCGATCGCCCAGCGCGTAGACATCGTCGCGGCATAACCGCTGGGCGGTTGTGCTTCCACCCGATAGGTGGTGGCCGGCAAATCGGTTACGCAATTGTCCGGCGGGTTATCTGCAACCACCCGATCGACCAGCGTATCTCCCTGCGCGTCGGTCACAATCAAGCGCAGGCCGCTCGACGCCACGGGGGCTTCGGCCACCAACCAACGGCCATCGGCATCAGCATCGTCGAAGGTCTGCACGCACACCGTGCCGCGCCCGGAGCCAGACGGGCCGCCCACCGATACGATCGGGGTGGGTACCGCCGCAGGCTGTGGCTTGGCGCGCGGCACAGCCAGGGCAATCAGCAATTCCTGACCGATTTTCACCTGAGATTCGGCGGTCAGGCCGTTCAATGCCATGATCTGATCGAC
>JAGOBP010000039.1 GCA_017999195.1 Thermoflexales bacterium | reverse complement strand
TGTTGGGCGCGGCCGGACAATTTGGCATTTACGGCACGTTGATCCTCGCCACACTGCTGGGCTTCAAGATCAATGAAGCGGCCTCGATCGGCATCATCGGCGCGATCGACGGGCCGACCTCGATCTTTGTGGCGACGAAACTCGCGCCGCATATGCTGGCTCCGATCGCGGTGGCCGCGTATTCGTACATGAGCCTCATCCCGATCATTCAGCCGCCGATCATGCGCTTGCTCACGACCAAAAAAGAAAGGCTCATTCGGATGGCCTACGCGCCGAAGCCGGTGTCCAAGCGCGCGCGCGTGGCCTTTCCGATTCTGGTCACCATCGGCGTGAGTTTGATCGCGCCCGATGCCGCGCCGCTGATCGCGACCTTGATGCTGGGTAACTTGATGCGCGAAGTCGGCGTGGTCGATCGGTTGAGCAAGGCCGCGCAAAACGAGATCATCAACATCGCGACGTTGTTCCTGGGCCTAGCGATTGGCTCCACCATGACGGCGGCCAGTTTCCTCAAGCTGGATACGCTGGCGATCATGGCGTTGGGCCTAGGCGCGTTCGTGCTCGATACGGTCGCAGGTTTGATGTTCGGCAAGCTGATGGCCTTCGTCACGCACGGCAAGGTCAACCCGTTGATCGGCGCAGCGGGCATCAGCGCCTTCCCCATGGCGGGTCGCCTCGCCGCGAAAATGGCGCAGGACGAAGACTTCGAGAACTTCATCCTCATGCACGCGATGGGCTCGAATACGGCGGGCCAACTCGGCAGCGTGGCGGCAGGCGGCATTTTGCTGGCGCTGGTGAGTGGCCTGGTGATGTAACCGAGTGTTCCAGAAGATCAGTGTCGGCACATGGAGTCCATATGGCGTCAAAATACACGTCAGCAAGATTGGCACTGGGCAAATTATGGGTAATGGTTATGCTCGGCGTTGTCGGCCTATTCATCAGCGCCACGACACCCCAACCATCGAGTGCCACTTCCGGCATTGGCGCGCCTTACGGAGAGTTCTTTTCTTATCTCCCGCTGGTGGCTAACAACTATTGCGCAAACAACTTCTTTGATGACTTTAGCGATCCAGACAGCGGTTGGTACATCGGCGACGATGGGAACATTCGATGGCAGTACCTGAACGACCAGTACAGCATTGAAATCTACCAAGGGTCATGGTGGACTGGCGCCCCGGCACCCCGCACCGTTAGTGGCAGCTATACGCTGCAAGTCGAGGTGGACAAGTGGGGAAGCTATGGCCCCGTCGGGTTGATGTTCGATTTAACTGACGATTGGAGCGAATTCTATGTCTTCGTAGTTCACCCCGACAGTTTCTTTCGGGTCATGCACTACGCCGAATCTCAGTCCGAACCGTGGACTACGCTTGCGGCCTGGAATCCTTTGATCACTGCAAACAACTTCCAATTAAAGATAGAACGATCAGATACCCAGGCCAGACTCTATCTGAATAGTCAGTTCATCACTACCGTTACTGGGCTTATGCCTGTCAGCACCAAACGAGTAGGCGTGTTTGCTTCTTCGTTTCTGCCCGGCTATCCAACCTATATGGATGCGCGGTTCGACAACTTTCGGTTGTGCGGGGCAGCCAGTCCGCAAGCATATCAAGCAATCGACACTGACTTAGCACTCGATAAACCTGGCTATCCGATGCGGAGCGATCACGTCGGCCAGTAGCCCATCAAGGAAATCTAGAACCCCAGATGAAAAACCGGGACTGCTGCGGCGGTCTCGGTTTTTTGCCTCTTTACAATCAGAACATATATTCTATAATGAAAACATGATTTTGAAGGGCATACGTGAGCGTGATGACAAAATCAACTGAGGGCAAGCAATCAACCAAAGCACGGGCCAGACGGCGGCCCAATGTGCGCTTTGAAGCGACCGTGAACAATGATCACGTCGACGTGCGAGCCACCGCGCCCACGAAAGTCTTTCGCGTCTTGCTGCGTGTGCTGGTGATCCTTGTCATTGCCCTCATCATCTTGAAGATGCCGGAATTGTGGCAGGCCATTCAGGCGGTGATTAACCTGGTGCCCAAGTAAGCTAAGCGGTACAGTTGGCCGTCGATTAAGCGTCGCCGGAATGTCGGAGTTGAGTTCAGTTTCCGTGCTATACTCGAAGTGCTGTGATGTTCAGCCATTCGCAACGGAGAGCCGTCGATGATGACCACAGAAGCACTTATTTGGACGATTGGTCTGCTGGTATTTGAATACATCTTCTTACCAGCCGTCTGGAGGTCAGTAATCTGGCCCCAATACCTCGCCGTCAAATGGGGGCAAGCCAGTCGCAGTTGGCCCAGCGTGCGGGGCAAAATCACTTTCGCCAAACTCAAAATGGTCGGACGTGACGGGCACGCGGCCGAAATCCGATATGAGTACACGGTCGACAACCTCGACTATGCTTCAAGCCGCGTTGCGCTTGGCGTTTTCCTCGGCGCACCCCTTGCTGAAGCCCTGGCCACCTACGAACGCTACCGACTCGGCTCGAGCGTCTCTGTCTACTATCACCCGGACAATCCCCAGTTGGCAGTGCTGGAGCCAGGTGTGCCAGGCGTGCGTGTGCGATTCGGATATTTCATCATCACGCTGGCGAGCGGCCTGGTGTTTATTACGCTGGCCGCCCTGGTGACCTGCCTCGCGTATCTGTTGAAGATCTGATACTTTCGAGCTAATCAACTCACTTCATTGTGCGGCAATTATCCGTGTTATACTGGGTGCATGGAAACCACACAAGAACCAGATCAAACCGCCATCGCCGAAACGTTCGCCCAACTGGGTTTGAGCGCCCCATTGATTCAACAACTCGTCGAAGTGGGCTACGAAGCACCCACCTCCATTCAGCAACAAACGATTCCGCTCCTGCTGGCGGGCCGCGACCTCATCGGTCAGGCCCAGACCGGCACGGGCAAAACCGCCGCCTTCGCGCTGCCCATTCTCGAACGGCTCGATCTGAGCCACAACGTCGTGCAAGCGCTGGTGCTGACCCCCACGCGCGAACTCGCCATTCAAGTGGCCGAGGCTATTCACGCCTATTCCAAATATCTGGGCCGCGTGCGCGTGCTGCCCATCTACGGCGGCGACGCGATCAGCAAGCAGATCAATCGGCTGCGCACCGGCCTGCACGTCGTCGTCGGCACGCCCGGCCGCGTCATGGATCATCTGCGGCGCGGCACGCTCGATCTGGCCGCCGTAAAAACGGTCGTGATCGATGAGGCCGACGAGATGCTGCGCATGGGCTTCATCGAAGATGTCGAATGGATTCTGGGGCAGACCCCAGCCGATCGGCAGACCGCGCTCTTCTCGGCCACCATCCCGCGCGAGGTGCGCCGCATCGCCGATCGGCATCTGGACAAACCGGCATCGATCGAGATCAAGCGCAAGACGCTGACCGTCGCCACCGTCGAACAGCGCTATGTGCATGTGCTTGAAAAGCAGAAGGTGGAAGCGCTGACGCAATTGCTGGAAGCCGAAGCGGTGGAGGGCGAAGCCATCCTGATTTTTGCCAGCACCAAAGTGGGCGTGGCCGATCTGGCCGACAAACTTCAGGCGCGTGGGTACGCCGCCGAAGCCATGCACGGCGACATGACGCAGGCCCAACGCGAAAGCGTCATCCGCCGCCTGCGCGAAGAACAAGTGGAAATTGTCGTCGCCACCGATGTGGCCGCGCGCGGGCTGGACATCGAGCACATCGGCCACGTGATCAACTTCGATATCCCCAACGACCCCGAATCGTATGTGCATCGCATCGGGCGCACGGCGCGCGCGGGCCGCACGGGCAAAGCCATTTTGTTTGTCACGCCGCGTGAGACGCGCTTGCTTAAAGCCATCGAGCAATTTACGGGTCAACGCCTGACGGCGATGAAAGTGCCCAGTCACGCCGATGTGGCCGCGCGGCGCACGGCCTTGTTCAAAGCGCGCATTTTGAAAACGCTGCAAGATGAAGACCTGGATGTGTATCTGGCTTTGGTCGAAGATTTGGCCGAAGAAAGCGGCAAAGACTTGGCGGAGATTGCGGCCGCGGCGGTGCGCCTGGCGCGCGGCAACAAGCCGCTGGATGTCGCGCCACCCGCGCCCGAACCAGAACCGATCGGCTATCCGCTGCCTGCGATAACCGAGACGGTGATGTTGCGGCTCGATGCGGGGCGCAGTGCCGGCATACGCCCCGCCGACATCGTGGGCGCGATTGCCAATGAAGCGAATCTGCCGGGCAAGCACATCGGCCCGATCGAAATTTTCGACGACTACTCCGTGGTGGGTGTGCCCGCTGAATTTCAAGCGCAAGTGTTGACGGCGATGACGGGCGCGACGGTGCGCGGGCAAGCCACCAACATCCGATTGGCTACGCCGCACGACAGCGGCCCGCGGCCCAAATCAGCGCGGCGCGACAAACCGGCGCGGCGTGAGGCGACCCCGGACTACTCGGTGGAGCGTGCCGCCGCCGAGCGGTTGCGGAAGGCCCAACACAGTGTCCCACCCAAAGCGGCCAAAGAGCCGTACAAGAAGCCGTATAAGCGCAAGGGGAAATAGCGCTCACGGCCTCAGTCTGACGTACAGCCCTGCAGAGGAAGACGCATGGACTCATCGGTCAACGGCGGCAATACCGCCGTTTTTCTCCACATTCCCAAGACGGCCGGCACAACGCTGTACCGCATTCTGGACAAGAACTACCGCAAGCGCAGCATCTACACCATCTGGCAGGATGGCTCGCTGGACGAATTCAACCAGTTGAGCGAGACAGCGCGCGCACAGGTAAATTTGTTGCGCGGGCATTTTGGCTACGGACTGCACACGCGTCTGCCGCGTCCGGCTACCTACTTCACCTTCGTACGCCATCCACTGGAACGGACGCTATCGTATTATCACTTTGTGCGCCGCACGGCCACGCACTATTGCCATCCACTGGTCACAACGCGCGGTTTGAGCGTGCAACAGTTCGTGGAGTCCGGCCAAGACCCGATGGTGGACAACGCGCAGACGCGCCTGCTGGCCGGTCTGGAAACCGGCCATGAACTGCCGGCGGGCGGCTGCACGCGCGAACTACTGGAGCAGGCCAAACGCAATCTGCGCGACCACATAGCCGTGACCGGCCTCGTGGAAGATTTCGATGCGGCGCTGCTGCTGATGCAGCAGGTCTTTGGCTGGCGCAGCGTGTACTATGCCGAACAGAACGTGACCCCGGCGACAGCGAAACGCGCCGAGTTGCCCGCCGCGGCACGCGCGGCCATCGAGCAAGTCAATGCGTTGGATGTGGAACTGTATGCTTATGCGCGCGAACTCTTTGCCGCACAGCGCCGGCAGTTGGGCGCTGCATTCGAGGCTGATTTGCAGCGGTTTCAGACCACCAATCGCCGGGTTCGTCCCGTCCTCCGCGTGATCTGGGGGCTGCCCGGTTTCTCACTGCGAACAGCGCTTCGTAATTCGCTGCGGAGCGAGCGCCGCTGATCTGAATTCAGAAAGCCGTGTGCCATGCCCCCCATCCAAGACTTCGCCACCCGCGTCATCGATAACGTCGAGCAAGTGATCATCGGCAAGCGCGACTCGATCGAGTTGCTGATGGTCGCGTTGTTGTGTGAAGGCCATGTCCTGATCGAAGATGTGCCCGGCGTCGGCAAGACGATGCTGGCGCGCTCCATCGCGACCAGCTTGGGCGGGCAATTCAAGCGCGTGCAGTGCACGCCCGATTTGCTGCCCAACGATGTGACAGGTGTGTCGGTGTTCAATCAACGCAGCAGCGAATTTGAATTTCGCCCCGGCCCGATCTTCGTCAACATCCTGCTGGCCGACGAGATCAATCGCGCCACGCCGCGCACGCAAGCCGCCCTGCTGGAAGCGATGCAGGAACAGCAAGTCACCGTCGATGGCGTGACGCGCCCCTTGCCGCGCCCATTCCTGGTGCTCGCCACACAAAACCCGATCGAATACGAAGGCACATTCCCCTTGCCCGAAGCCCAACTCGATCGATTTTTGATGCGCCTGTCGATGGGCTATCCCAACGCCGCGCAAGAGAAATCGTTGCTGCCGCATTTGCAGCGCGAACATCCCGTCAACAAGTTGCAGCCCATCACCGACGAAGTGAAGTTATTGGACTTTCAGCGGCAAGTGTGGGAAGTGTACGTTGATGAGTCGCTGCAAGACTACATCGTGGCGCTGGTGACGGCCACGCGCGATCACGGCGACATCGCGCTGGGCGCGAGTCCGCGCGCGACACTGGCGCTCTTCAAGACGGCGCAAGCCTTGGCCGCCGTGCGCGGGCGCGATCACGTCATTCCCGACGACATCCAATATCTGGCCCCCTTTACGCTGCCGCATCGCCTCATCATCAAGCCCGAGGCCGAACTGCGCGGCAGTAACGCCAAGTCCATCGTGAAGGATATTGTCGAACGCACGCCGCTGAACCTAATGAGTAATACGTAATTCGTAAAGACAAGACAGTACGCATTACGTATTACGCAGCACTTCTCCATGGGCGACAACTTCTTCCTCCTCCTCATCCTGCTGGCCATCGTCGCCATCGGTCTGCGCGAAGACTTCGTGCTGACGCTGGTGTACTTCTTCGTCGGCGTGTATGCCGTCGGGCGGTGGTGGAGCCATCGGGCGTTGAGTGCCGTTCAGTTCACGCGCACTTTTCCAAAACGCGCGTTCTTAAGCGAAAAAGTCCCGCTGAAGTTGGAACTCATCAACACCCGTTGGCTGCCCGTGATCTGGGCGCAAATCAGCGAGAGTTTGCCTGTCGAATTGATCGTGCCCAATTCCTTTCAGCGTGTGGTGTCGCTGGGACCGAAAGGCCGCGCGACTTACACGTTCACACTCAATGCCGATAAGCGCGGTTACTATCCGATCGGGCCGCTGCATTTACGATCGGGCGATGTGATTGGCCTGGCTGAGGATATTCAGAACGAAGGTCGCGCCGACAACTTGATCGTGTATCCGCGCATCATTCCGCTGGCGCATGTGCCGCTGCCTTCGCGCTCACCGTTGGGCACGCTGCGCCACACGCAGCCGATGTTTGAAGACCCGTCACGCGTGCGCGGCAAACGCGATTACGTGGCCGGTGATTCTTTACGCCGCGTCGATTGGAAAGCGACGGCCAGCACAGGCCGCTTGCAGGTCAAACAATTCGAGCCGTCCATCGCGCTGGAAACGGCCATCGTGCTCAACCTCAACGCCGATGAGTATGACTATCGCACGCGCTACGATGCGACCGAATTGGCCGTGGTGGTGGCGGCCTCGGTGGCGAATTGGATCGTCGGGCAGCGACAATCGGTCGGGCTGTGGGTGAACGGCGAAGATCCATTGAGCACACAACCGCCCGCTGCGATTTCGCCGCACAAAGGTCGCGCGCATTTGACGCGGCTGCTGGATGTGCTGGCGCGGGTGCGATCGATCAAGACACAGCCGTTGGTGAATCAACTGCGGCAAACGCTGCCGCGCTTGAGCTGGGGCACGACGTTGATTGTGATCACAGGCAGTGTGGATGACGCATTATTCGACGAGATTTTTCGCGCACGCCGGGCCGGGCTGGATGTGCTGATCGCGTTGATGGGCCTAGTGCCCGATCGGGTGGCGGTGATCCAGCGGGCGCGCCACTTCGGCGTGCCGTTGTACGAGTTCACGCACGAACGCGATCTGGATGCGTGGCGCAAGTAACCCCCACCCAACCTCCCCCGTTCTCAAAAGCACGCGAACAGGGGATGAGTCGAAGCGAACATACTCGCATGGCAATCACTGAAGGTCGATCCATTCGCGGCAGCCGCTTAACGGCCATCACTCAGACGGTGATCGTCGGGGCGATGGCCGTCTGCACCTCGCTGGCGCTGGTGCAGTTTGGGCAGAAGATCGTGGCCGCGTGGCGCGTCGATTACATTCCCGTCTTGAGCTTGAGCGTGGCCTTGATCGCGGCGACGACCACGCGCTGGCTGCGCCAACCCAATCTGCCGCTGCCGTGGTACGTGCTGCGCGCCGTGGAATTGATCGCGCTGTTTCTCGCGGCCCGCTCGGTGCTGGGCATCCTGCGCGGCCCGGATTTCGTGGTCAAATACGATTCGTTTTACGGTGGCAGCGATAATGAGTTGTTCGCGCTGGTGGCCGTGCTGGGCGTCATTTGGTTGTTGAGTTGGCAGTTGACACGCTGCCTGCTGGATGTGGCCGGTGCCGTGCCGTTGGCCGATCGCGATTTGATGCAAGACCTGGACAACGAACGGCAAGCGGCGCGACAGACGCTCAGCATGACCATCCTGGGCGCGGGCATTGTCATGGTCTTGCTAAATGCCGTGATCCGCATGAGTCTGCGCAACAGCGGCGCTGTGGCTGAAGCCGCGCGTGTGCCCGTGGCGCACCTGCTGATCTATTTTGGGCTGGGCTTGATCTTGCTGAGTCACACACGCTTGACGGTGCTGCGATCGGGCTGGGTGTGGGAACGTCTGGCCGTTTCGCGCGGCTTGACCGCCGGGTGGATCTCTGCGACACTGCTGATTCTGGGCAGCATGGCGCTAGCCGCGCTCGTTTTACCCACGCAGTATTCGCTGGGCTTGTTTGGCACACTGAATTATCTGCTGACCTTGCTGGTGTCCATCGTGCAGTTGATTTTTTATTTCATTGCGTTTCTCGTCGCCGCGTTTTTAAGCCTGTTTTTCCCGCAAATCGAAGCGCCCAAGCGCCCGCCCATGCTGCCGCCACCGCCCATCGAGGCGACACCGGAGGTGAACGTCGCGCCGCCCCTCATCTCGGAATTCGCGCAGTCGTTGATCTTCTGGGTCGTCTTCTTAAGCGTGATGGGCTACTTGATCTATCAATACATGCGCCGCAATCCCGTGTTGGCGGAGGCGATTCAGCGTTTGCCGGGCTGGGGGTGGTTTGCTCGAGTGTGGCAGCGCTTACGCCGATTGCTAGGTGGATTAAGCACGCAGCTGGCCAACGCGATTCAGGTTCGTCTCGCGGCCCGATCGGCCCCGGCGGATCGATCGAGTGCGGGTGCGCGCCGCTGGCTCAATCTGAATCGATTATCGCCGCGTGAACAAGTCCAGTTTTATTATCAAGCGCTGTTGCGTCGCGGCCGTGAGCGCAACTTGCCACGCCGACCGGCTCAGACCCCGATCGAATACGCGCGCCAGCTGCAACAACGCGTGCCAGAAGTGGATGAAGAGGTCGCGGCGCTGACGAACGAGTTTGTAGAGGCGCGTTATTCGCAACACGCCATCGAGCCGGAGCGCGTGAACGCCGTGCAGCGCTATTGGGCGCGCATCAAAGCGGCGTTGAAGCGAAACTAGCGCCACATCACCGGCAAATACACCCACGCCTTTGGAATAAACGCCACCGCCTGACGCTGTAACGTTGTGCCAAAACTATCGGTGAAAGTCGCCGTATTTACGATCGGCAATTGCTCGGTGATAATCGAGGCCGCGAATTGGATCGTGGCCGATCGAGCGGTGGTAGTGTATGTCTGTTGCGGCGGCACATACACAATCGCCAGTTCGTTCGACAACGTCGGTGTGTTGTATGAATATTGCAAACCGTGTTCGGCTGTGTCTTGAATGCCCACGGTCGCACTCGCGCCGTAGTCCACTTCGGCATGACCGAAGTCGGCATCCTTGTATTGCAGCGTGATGACACTACTCCCTTCGTCCAGAATCACCTCAAATTCGCCCGGTGTGCCGAACTCATTATGCGCACTCAACCGCGAGGTGCGCGAGTATTCAATCACCAGGCGGCGCTGCGGCGCACTGCCGACGACCATGTACCACATGCGGCCGGGCCGCAAAAACAGATCGTCCCAGAACGTTGCGATGTAGCCGCGAACGGACGTTTGCGGATCACCCGGAATGGGCTGATTGTTTGGTCCCATCTCTTCGGAGTGCCAACCATCTGGATTCCAGTGGAAGAAGACCGTGCCATCGATCTGTACCGCCATCTTGGTACGGACCAAACCATAAAAATCAAACGGAAACGGAATGGGCACCGGGTTGCAGGCAGCGCGCGTAGGGTAATACCACACAAACGCCCGGCCAATGTTGGCAATCTCGATCCACTCATAGCGTACGTTGGGCACCGTGCCGCCGCCGCGACTATCGCCCCACACGTAATCAGCGCTGGTGTTCGTGTACGTGTAAACTGCGGGCAATTCACCTTGCCACACGATGGCGTTATGCTCGAAATTCGCTGCGCCACTCGATGCGCTTAAACTATCGGTCAGATATGTGACGCCGCTCGGCAGCGGATCACGGATCACGATCGTGCCGGAAATGCCCGCTGGATTCTGCACGCGCAACGTGTACGTGACGAGGCCATTCGCGGCCAACATGCTCCGATCGATCTCCTTGGCCGACGACGACAGATCAAAGTAATCAATCGCCGTGACCACCACGCGCGTCATATTCCAGCCCGCGCCGCTATCAACATAGAGCGTATTCGTCAGACGCTGGCCGGGCTTCAGTCCCGCCGTAATCGTGACTTCAAACGCAATTGTCAGGGGCGGCGAATAGTGGTTGCGAACGCCGTGCCACTCCACACGATTGAGCGCGCTGCTGAAGCCGGTTCCGCTGGGCTTGGCCACGAAGCCCGCGAACTGCACGCCCACTGGCAGCGGATCGATCACATTCGCCGCGTCCAACACCTCGATGCCGCTGTGCAACTCGAGGGTGTACCGCACGCGATCACCGACCGCAGCCACCGCCCGATCGGCTGTCAGCGACGACAAACAGACATCATCGAACAGGCGTAACGCTTCCACATTTTGCGTGGTCAGTTGATAGAACGACTCGTAACCGCCCACGATGAACACGCGGCCGCGCGAATAGGCCGCGCCCACGCCCGAACGATACGGATCAACGTAGTAGGTCGAGAGTCGATCCCATTGGTTGAGCGCCGGATCGTAACGGCTGTTCAACCCGCCTTCACCGCCCTCGCCCCCGAAGGCGTAGATCGCGTTATCGGGCGCAATGGCCAGCGCCAATGATCGATTGCGGCTGACGCTCGCGCCAAGTTGCCATGTATCGGATGTCGGATCATAGATGATCGTCGAGCCTAACGTGGCCGTGTATGGATCGCCATTCGTGATGCCGCCCACCAGGTAAATCTTGCCATTCAGGCTGGCCGCGCCCCCCAGTGAGCGCGTGCCGCTGATCAGCGCCGCGCGCGTCAGCCAGGTGTTGGTGGCGGGGTTATATTCGTAAGTGGTGTCCACGTTGCCGAGATGGTAGCCGCGCGCATCGAAGCCGCCGAAGGCGTACAACTTGCCATTGACGGTGGCCGCCATCACGCCGCCCAACGCTTGCGGCAGATTCGCCAGTTGCGTCCAGGCGTTCGTCGCCGGATCGAAAACGTAGGTCGTATTCTGCACGCCGAACGTGCCCGACACCACTTGATCGACCCCGCCGACGATGTAGTATTTCCCGTCGATCTCCACGGCCATGACGTAACCGCGCGGCTGAGGCAGCGGGGCCTGCGTCTCCCAGCGTTGCGAGCAGGCATTGTAACGCTCTGTCGAGGTCAGCATGTCAGTAGCGCTAACCACCCCGCCGAAGGCATACAGATAGTAACTGCCCGGCTGCGCGGCCAAACCAAAATCATGCCGTCCCGTGGGCATGATCGTTTCCAGTTGCCAGTCGGTGGTGGTGTACGTTTCGGCCGCCGACGGCACGACGAGGCAGGGCACGTCGGGCCGGGCGGGATCAGGTTGATCGGGCTGAGAAGATCGATCGGTTGGGGCCAATTCGCGAAGTGGTTCAATCGAAGCAGTCGCCAGTGACACGGTCAGGACAATCACGCTCAAGGCCAGGCCAATCGCCAGAAGACTCCGTTGCATTTCAGCCTCCAACACCTCCCCCGCACTATCGCGCGCAAGACTGCGTGCTCAAAGCATACACCCAAATCGGGCGGCTGGCGCACCGAATGTTTGAATTTGGTTTGACGACCGGCGGGTGGGGACAAAAACTGCCGAAGCAGGCTTAGGCTTCGGCAGTCGGGCGCTGTTTGACGTTGAGGACGAGCAGCTTACGGTGCGGCCATCAACCCGGACATCTTGCGGCGAATCACGCTGGTAAATTCATCGTGGCGCTGCGCGACAAACGACCAGAAGCGATCCTGCGTGCGCGATAACGGCACCCGCGCATTGCGCGCGATATAAATGGTACGTCGCAAATCCAGCCCCGGCACCTCTACTTGCGCCACGCGGCCCAGCGCCAGCCCGCGCGCCGCCGCCAGTTCCGAGACAAAGGCGATGCCCAGATTCTCTTCAACAGCCATCTCGATGGCTTCTGCGTTGCCAATCTCCATGATCGGGTTAAGCATGTCCAGCGTGATGCCGTGCGGCGCCAGCCCCTCCAGCAGCACCTGCATCGTGCCCGCTTTGGCTTCGCGCAGGATCATCGGTTCGTCGACCAGATCGGCGGGCAAGGCGCGGCCATAGGCCGCCCACGGATGCTGCGCCGGCACAATCAAAATCACGCGATCTTCAAAGAAGGGCACGTAGTCCAGGTCACGCTGATCTACTTTTTGACTGGTCACGCCCAGCCCTAAACGGCCGTCCATCAACCGATTGATCACCTCATCCCGTGACATGACCTTGATGCCGAGCCGGACCAAAGGATAATCTTGCCGGAAAGCGGCCACCAGGTTGGGCAGCAGATATTTGCCGGAGGTCGTGGAGCAACCGATGACCAACTCACCCGCCACCTGGCCCTCGATGCGATTCATTGCCTCACTCATGCGGCTGACGGCGTTGACCACCTCCAGCGCCAGCGGCAAGAGCGCCTGCCCCGCCTCGCTCAGCCGCACCGAGCGGCCTTGCCGCGTAAACAGTTCCACGGCAAAGACCCGCTCCAGCGACTGAATGTTCTGGCTGACCGCCGATTGCGACAGGTGCAGCCGCTCGGCGGTGCGGCTGAAATTGAGTTCTTCGGCGGCGACCACAAAAACTCTGAGTTCTGACAGTTGCATAACCTGCTCCTATTCGCCGTCACCGGACCGATCGGGGAGATTACCCGCCGTATGTTCCAATCGTCATATATAAGAGATAGTGAATCATTTGCTTCAGTGAATCAAATAGATGCTTGTGACAACCGTCACTATGGACTGACGGCTGGCTATGACACAATGTGTGACGGATTTCTCAAACGCAGTGCTCTGTTTGATCTTAAACGAATCCAACCCAAAACACAAGAAGGAGAAAAATGAAGATGCAAAAGTTGTTGATCTCGTTGATGGTGCTGGCGCTGTTCCTGGGCGCGTGCGCGCCCGCCGCCACGCCCGCGCCGGCTCCGACCTCGGCTCCGGCCAAAGTTGACCCCACCAAAGCCCCTGAGCCGACGAAGGCCCCCGAGCCAACCAAGGTGCCCGAGCCGACGAAAGCCCCCGAGCCAACCAAGGCCCCGTATGACGTGAACGCGGCCGTGACCGGCTTCATGTCCAATCTGCCCGCCGGCTACTACGGCATCAAGAACACCGATGCCCTGAAGGCCCTGACGGCTGATCCCAAGCCCATGCTGATCGACCTGCGCGAACCGAAGGAAATCACCCAGACGATCGACAGCGCGGTCAACATCCCCATCCGCTCGCTGCTCCAGAATCTGGACAAGCTGCCCGCCAAGGACGCCACGATTCTAGTGTACTGCGGCATCGGCCATCGCGGCGGCATTGCCACCACGCTGTTGCAAATGTTGGGCTACAAGAACGCCAAGAGTATCAGCGGCGGCTTCAGCGGCTGGAAGGCCGCCAGCCTGCCCATCATCGACAGCGCGCCCGTTGAGCCGAAGGCCAGCGGCGTGAAGGTCGATGTCGATCAAGACCTGCTGGCCGCGCTCGATGCGTGGCTGGTCACCATGCCCGATGATTTCTGGGGCGCCCCCCCGGCCTCAGCGGCCAAGGCGTTTGCGGCTGATCCCAAGCCCTTCATCATCGACGTGCGCACCGCCCAGGAAATTCTGGCCGCCGGCGCCATCGAAGGGTCAGTCAACATCGTCCTGCCCGAACTGGTCAAGAATCTGGACAAGCTGCCCGCCGACAAGACTGCGCCCATCTACACCTACTGCGCCGTGGGTCATCGCGGCAGCATCGCGCTGACGGCCCTGCGCCTGTTGGGC
>JAGOBP010000497.1 GCA_017999195.1 Thermoflexales bacterium | reverse complement strand
ATCCGGCGAGACGACGGCGGGGTGAATTATACTCAAGACGGGGGTTGCGGGCTATGCCGATAATAGACAAAGCCGACGGTGGTCGGCTTTGTGCAGTCTTACTCAATTGTCATGTTGATCTTACGCCGATTTTAAGCCAAAACGCGCTTCACCAACACGCCGATCATCTCGCGCCGATACTCGCTCGACGCGAAGTAGTCCGTGGGCGGCTCGATGGACGCTTGCGCCAACTCGATGGCCTCGTCAATCGTCGGGGTATCCGCATCGATCACCAGCATCTGATCGCCCACGCCGCCTAAGGCAATACGCGTCAGTTCGGCGCTCTTGAGCGCGGCCACACACACGATGGGCAGATCGGCGGGCGTGCGCGCGACCTTTTCATACGCGGCGTGCGCGTCGGCGGGCAGGGCGGGCAATGTCACGCTCAAGATCAGCGTGTCCGGTTGGGGCGAGAATTCTTCCAGCGCCACGGTTTGCTGGCGGGGGCTGCGCACCGTCAACAACGCGCCCAACGCAAATAACGTGGCGAGTAACGGCGATTTTCCATCTGATGCAACGATCGATCCGGCGAAGGTGGCGGCCTCGCGCGTGTTGCGGCTGGCCGTGTCGAGGATGGCCTTCACCAGCACGCCGTCGGCATAGGCTTGCACCTGCGCATCGTCGACCAGCGCTTGCAGTGTGGTCGTCGCGCCGATTTTGAGTCCGGCGTCAGTGGGCGTGATGTACGATAGGCCGAGTTGGCTCAGATCGACCACGGCTTGCACATCAAGCGCGGCTTCGGCCACTAAGGCCGTGCCGCCGCCGATGGGCCGCGTGCTGATCTTGCGGCGGCGCAGCAGTTTCATGGCTTCGTCGATAGTGGCGGGTTTATGGTATTCGGTCAGTTCACGCAGAGTGGGCATCGGTTAGTTCTCCTGCACTGTGCAAAGTGCGTTCATAGAGTTTGTGGCTGACATGAAAATGCGCGCGATTGATCAAAGCATCGAGCACAGGTTTAATGGCTGTGACATAGTTCAAGCGTTTTGCTTCGCCGAGCAGATCGATGACGCCGGTGTGCGGCACTTCAAGATCGTCGGCCAGCCGCCGGGCCTTGAATTCATCCAGCAAAATCAGATCGGCCTTCAGTTCGATGGCCAGCGCCAGCGCCTCGGACTCGCCGCGATCGAGTTCGCGTTGGAGCAGTTTCAGCACGATCGGGTTGTCCACGGGCCGTACGCTGATCCACGTTTGCTTGATCACTTCGTCGCCATCGCCGTAGGCTGCGCCGCCGACGATCAATTCATCGCGCACCGCGGCGGGAATCACGATCGAGCCGTACAGCTGCCGGAGCAGATCGAGTTGGCCGACCAGCGTCAGGCTGAGCAAGGGCGATGTGTCACTGACCACGATCATGCGTCGGGATACACCTTCCAGAAGGGCAATTCTTCGATCCATTGATCGCGCATGGCTTGCGGCGGGCGCGCCAGCAGCGCTTCCGCCGTCGCCGACACCGTGCCATCGGGCAGCACGATTTCGCCTTCGACTTTGGCGCGATTGCCCGCCACCGACACCACACGCCCGATCACTTTGAGCGGCGTGTTCGTCGGCGTGGGCGCGCGATATTTGATTTCCAGTTTGACCGTGACCATGAGATCGTCATCGGTGCCATCGATGAGCAGCGCACGGCCTGAGACTTCATCTAACATCGTGGCGACGATGCCGCCATGCACCACGCCGGGATAACTTTGGTATTGATCGGGAATGGTGACCGTCGAGACGACGCATTTTTGATCGAGATCGTTGTATAACTTCATGTGCAGGCCGACCGGATTCTGTAGGCCGCAGATAAAACACATGCGCGAGTTGGGTTGCTTATCCAAAATATACTCCAGCACCAGTGAGGTGACGCTATTATACTCCGCCGCAACTCAAAGTCCACTGCACGCCTTAATTTGTCTCTTGCCTCTCACCCGATTTAGACTACAATGATCACATCCCACACCCTCTGGAGGAGGCTTCTGATGCGCGGACAAATGATGGATTATCCGTTGACGTTGACGCCGATCATCGAGCGCGCCCGGCGCTTGTACGGCAAGAAAGAAATCGTCACCAAGGCCGGGCCGACGCTGCAACGCTATACGTACGCCGATTTTGCCGATCGCGTGGGGCGACTGGCCAATGCGCTGGAAAAACTGGGCGTGCGACGGGGCGATCGAGTGGCGACCTTTGCGTGGAACAACGCTCGTCACTTCGAACTGTACTTAGCCGTGCCGTGCATGGGCGCGGTACTGCATCCGATTAATCTGCGCCTCCCCGGCGATCAGATTGCGTACATCATCAATCATGCCGACGATCAAGTCTTGTTTGTCGATACCACGCTGCTGCCCGCCGTGGAAAAACTCGCGCCGTATTTGAAGAGCGTCAAGCACTTTGTGGTGATGGACGAGCACGTGCCCGCCGATTGCAAATTGCCCAACGTCCATGCCTACGAAGAATTGCTGTCGGCCACCAGCCCCGATCATCCGTGGCCGCATCTGGATGAGAACGACGCGGCGGCGATGTGCTACACCTCCGGCACCACGGGCCATCCCAAGGGCGTGGTGTACTCACACCGATCGATCTTTCTGCACTGCATGGGCCTGACCATGGCGGACTCGCTGGGCCTGCAAGAGCGCGATTCGTATCTGCCGGTCGTGCCGATGTTCCACGTGCTGGCCTGGGGCACGCCCTTCGCCGCGGCCATGATTGGCGCGAAGATGGTCTTCCCCGGCCCGCACTTGCAGCCGCGCGATCTGGCCGAGTTGATTCAGGCCGAGAAAGTCACGTTTACGGCGGGCGTGCCCACGCTCTGGTTTGGCCTGCTCAGTCTGCTCGATAAAGAACGCTATGATTTAAGCAGTTTGCGCGCGATGGTGGTGGGCGGCGCCGCCGCGCCGCAGTCAATGATCGAAGGCTTCGACAAGAAGCACGGCCTCAAGATCATTCACGCTTGGGGCATGACCGAGACTTCGCCGCTGGGGACCGTGGCCAGCCTGAAGAGTTATCAAGATGATTTGCCCGAAGCCGAGAAATTTGCCATCCGCGCCAAGCAAGGCACGCCCGTGCCGCTGGTGGAAATTCGCGGCATCGACGAGCAGGGCAAAGAGATTCCGTGGGACGGCAAGACCTACGGCGAACTGGAAGTGCGCGGCCCGTGGATCGTGGGCAGTTACTATCAGGACGAGCGCTCCAAGGACTCATTCCACGACGGCTGGTTCAAGACCGGCGACGTGGTCACGATCGATTCTGACGGCTTCATGATGATCGTTGATCGCGCCAAAGACCTGGTGAAGAGTGGCGGCGAATGGATCAGCAGCCAGGACCTGGAAAACGCCATCATGTCGCACCCCAAAGTGCAGGAGGCCGCCGTCATCGCGCTGCCGCATCCCAAGTGGCAAGAGCGCCCGCTGGCCTGTGTGGTGCCCAAGCCGGACTTCAAGGACACCCTGACCAAAGAAGAAATCTTCGAGCATTTGCGGCCGCGCTATTCGCACATGTACCTGCCCGATGACATCGTCTTCATCGACGTCGTGCCCAAGACCAGCGTGGGCAAGTTCGATAAGAAAGTTTTGCGCGCACAGTTTAAAGATTACATCTTGCCAGAGCGCTAGTCGCTTAGCGCAACTGCTGTCTCAAATCAACACCGCCCGATCGAATAGTGGCCCGATCGGGCGGTATGATTTTCCGCGCAAGACTTGAACCGCCGCTGTGCCTAATGCTCTGCCTCGCATTTGAGCGCGGTGGCAATTGCCACCGCCAGGACGGTATCCTGC
>JAGOBP010000496.1 GCA_017999195.1 Thermoflexales bacterium | reverse complement strand
GTGTGGTAGAGCGCGCGATAACGATTCGGCCCGAATTTTTGCACGAGTGAAATGTGCGGCAGAAAATCAAAGATTGCGTCGAAGTCGCGATAGTAGCGGGTCGCCGCGGCGAGCGGGCCTGGAAAAACAAATTGACGCTGGGTTGAACCGTTGAGTGTAATCACCAAAATCTCACAAATAGAAGAATTACCTGAAATATAGACCAAAACGCCGCAGCGCGGCGTTGGCAATGTATTGGCAATAAATTGGGGTTGCGTTGTCGATGTCTAAGCTTGCCCCGGGGTGTCTTTGCGGTGAGTCAGTTTGTCTAGTTCCTGCGACAACGCTTCCAGTTGTTGCGTCAACGCCGTCACATCGGCGCGCGACGGCGCCGCGCTGCTCTTTAGAAGTTCGGCCAGATCGATCGTGCTGGTGAAGCCGCTCGATTTGGCGGCGGATTCCAAGGGCGAGAGCAATACATCCAAAATGTGAAAGCCATCGTCGTCGGAGATTTTGCCGACTTTGATCAATTGTTCCACGCGCCGCTCAATTTCTCGATCGACTTCGCGCTGCCAATCGGCGGGGGGAATCAACGCGTGGCGCAGTTGGCTCAGCGTATCGTTGCTGGCCTGAATCAGACTGGTAAATACCGCGTGCGGAATGCCGCCTTTGATCTTGCGCTCTTGCTCGAAGATGATCTGCGCCTGCGTCAAAGCCGTTAGGTCTTCGCCGGTCTCATGATCGATGACCTTGATGTCTTGCTGCTGGCGGATCAGTTCGGCGATGCCGTCCAGCGTGATATAGCGCTTGGCTTCGGTATCGTAGAGTTTGCGATTGGCATAGCGTTTGATCAGGGGCATGGCGTTCCTCGCAGAGATAAGGTCACGGGAGAGGCGAACGCGCCTCTCCCGTGAATTATACAGCTGCGGTCTTACTTCTTTGACGCGTTAGTTCTTCAGCGCTTCGACTTTGGCGGTCAGTTCGGCGACTTTGTTGCTCAGTGCGTCGATGTCGTGCTTGGTGGGGATGTTCAGGGTGTTGCGCACTTCTTCCAGCCGCTTGTCAATTTCCTTCTCGGCCGGCTTCATTTGCTTCTCGGTCTTCTCGGTCACTTCCTTCATCAACTTGCGGGCGTCCTTCTCGGCGATCTCGCCGCGCTCGACCAGCTTGTTGACGAAAACCTCGACCTCATCCGACGCCAATGCTACCGCGCCCACGGCCGCCAAAACGATGCGGCGCGCGGTTTCAAACAACGGGCTGGCCTCTTCCTTCACTTCGGCCACCACATCTTGCGCCTTGACCTTGACTTCTTCAACCTTCTCGGTCACGATTTCTTGTACGCCTTCGAGTTTCTTTGCCATGATGTAATCCTCCTGCGGATTTTAGGTTTTGATTCTGTGTGCGAGACATGACGCACTGTGTTATAGATAATATAACACAGTGCGTCATGAGTGTCAAGAGGCAAAATTCCAAGGTGTGAGACTGTACACAAACCCGATTTTGGAGTAACATCTAGCCAGCATCAAATTCCTCTTGGGAGCAAAGCCATGGCCGTCTTCAAAGATAGCAAGCAATTTTACGAATGCGTCGGTGAATTGATGGATCGCGCTGCCAAAGACCCTAATGTCGGGCCTAAGATTGGCAAGTCCGGCTCCGTTATCCAGTTCAAGTATACCGAGCCGGAGGCCATGACGACGATCAATGGCCGGGATAAACCCACCAAACCCGGTGTGTTTATCGACGTTTTCCACGGCCCGACCAACCTCGCCCCCGACATCGTGATGTCCATGAAGGCCGATGTGTCGCACGCTTTCTGGCAAGGTAAAGTCAATCTGATCGAAGCCATCGGCAAGAAGCAGATGGTCATCGAGAAAGGCGCTTTGCCCAAAATCCTCAAACTGCTACCGGCCATCACGCCGCTCTTCAAAATCTACCCCGTGTTGCTCAAAGAAAAAGGCATCAAATAAGTAGGGAGACTTGTCCCCCATGAAACAGATTTTAGTCATTCATCTCGGCGATGGCGAATCGGTCGAGACGGTCTCGTTTCTCGGCCAGGACGTGTCGATAAAGCGACTGGGCTGTCACGGCGATGCCGATCAAGCCCGCGCGTTGATCACCGCGCACGATGGGCAGGTGGACGCGATCGGATTGGAAGGCCTGCCCGCTCAACTGAAGTTAGGCGGCGTGTCCCATCCGCACTCGATCGGCCTGTCACTCCCGACGGTCGCTACGTCCACGCCCGTCGTCGATGGTAGCGGCGTGCGCGGCGGGCTGGAACGCTGGGGCGTAATCCTGGCCGATCGGGCGCAGCCGGGCATCTTTTCGGAGAAGCACGTTCTGGTCGTGCCGGGGCTGAATCACGGCGGTATGACACAGGCGTTGTATCGGCACACGCACAATTTGCGCTACGCCGACCCGCTGGTGTACTTTGCCTTGCCCGATCTGCCCGGTGTGGGCAGCCGCGCCACGCTCGATCAAGCCGCGACGCCGACGCTGGAGCAGTTGAAAGACGCGCCGTTCCGCCGCCTGTTTCCGCAGGCCGGTGCGCCGGGCACGCCGCGCGCCGTCGCGCCGTTTGAATGGGCCGACGTGCTCGCCGGTGACATCGGTGCGATTCGACGCTATGCGCCCGCGCAGTTGAAGCGCAAGACCATCGTGGTAGAGTACGCCACGGAAGACGACATCGTCGATCTGAAGCAGCGCAATGTGGCGATTGTCGTCACGTTGATGCCCGCGCTGGGCAATCGGGGCGAGTTGGGCCGCTGGTCGGCGGCAGCGTTTGAAGCCGTCTTGGTGGCTTTGCGTAGTGATACGTCTTTGCCGCTGGACGAAAATACCTACCTCGATCTGATCGCCAACATCGAATGGACGCCGCATATTCGCTATTTGCAGGCGGAAGATGCGGGCATCAACAAGTTTGCCTTTGTCATCCATCCGCTGGATGTGCGTTTCATTCACGCCGCACCGATGTTCCGTTGGACCAAGATTTTCCCCAATTCGCTGACGGAAGCCGCCGCCGCCTACATGCCGCCGATCTACATCTCGCGCATCACGGGCGGGCAGTCGCCGGTGACAGGCCAGAAGATCGAAGGTTATCTCTTCTCGCTGGGCGCGACACCGCGTCAAATGATGAAGCACGGCGAGCGCCTGACGTATGAGCAACTGAATAAATGTGCGCGCATGGCTGAACGCATGGGCGCGCGCATCATGGGCTTGGGCGCATTCACCAGCGTTGTCGGCGATGCGGGTATCACCGTCGCGCATGAGGCTGACATCGCCATCACCAGCGGCAACAGCCTCACCGTCGCGGCCACGCTGGAAGCGGCCAAGCAAGCGGTGATCAAGATGGGCGCGACCGATTTGACCAAAGGCACGGCGATGATCGTCGGGGCGACGGGTTCGATCGGGAGTGTGTGCGCCCGATTGCTCGCGCAAGCGATCTATAACGTCGTTCTTGTCTCGATCGAACCGGAGCGGCTGATCGATCTGAAGCGCCGCATTCAGGAAGAAACGCCGGGTGCGATCGTCACGATCGCGACGAAAGCCGATGAGTATATCGGCGAGTGCGATCTGATCGTGACGGCGACTTCGGCGTTTGGGCAGCGCGTGGTGGACATCACCAAGTGCAAGCCCGGCGCGGTGATCTGCGATGTGGCGCGGCCGGAAGACATCAACCCGCAAGAGGCCGCGCTGCGGCCTGATGTGCTGGTGATCGAAAGCGGCGAAGTATTGATCCCCGGTGACATTGATTTCGGTTACGATATTGGTTTGCCCCAGAAAACGGCCTATGCTTGTCTCGCGGAAACCTCGCTGCTGGCGATGGAAG
>JAGOBP010000495.1 GCA_017999195.1 Thermoflexales bacterium | reverse complement strand
GTTCTATCGGGCGTTGATGCACGTGGAAGATTACGTCGATCGCGGCGTGCCCTTTTCGGCCTGGCTGTACCGCATCGCGCACAATCTGGTAGCCAACTGGCACCGTGATCACGGGCGGCGGCAGGACGTGGATTTTGACGACACGCAGTTGGCCGGTTTGCCGGTGCTGGGCGTGCGACACGAACAGCCGGAATCGCTGGCCGAAGAGAATGAGCGGCGGCGCTGGCTGTTGACGGCGATCCGGCGGTTGCCGGAAGACCGGCAGGAATTGCTGATTTTGAAGTTCGTGGAGCAGTTGTCCAATGCCGAAGTGGGCAAGATCATGGATCGCACCGAAGGCGCGATCAAGTCCCTGTATCACCGCACGTTGTTGGCTTTAAGAGACGAGTTGATTCAGCTGAACGTCGGCTTCACCGATGAGGCCGACCGGAGCCAGGCATGAGCGCGGATGTGTTTTCTCGCCAACCGATCGATGAAGCCACCTTAGAGGCCTGGCTGGCTGAGGTGTTTGAAGTGCCCGCCGATTTGCCGAAGTTGTCGGATGCGACGTCGTCGACCATGCGGACGCTGGTGGGTGATGTGCGCGAGACGCTGGTCCCGATCGAGCCGTCACCCGACTTCGTGCGGAATTTGGGCCGGTCATTGGCGCAGGCCGCCAGTCAGCGCCAGCAGCCCTTGCGGCATCGCTATCGCCGCGCGGTGTGGTTTGGCCTGGCCGCGGCCGGATCGGTGGCGTCGGTGGTGGGCGTGGCGGCCTATGTGTTGCATCACCGTGATCGACAACACGCCTGATGGATTGCGCGCAATAACGACCGAAGTGCAGTTGTGAACCAAGACATTTTTCTCGAGTGAGGGAGATACCATGTTATACGGACGAATTACGGGCTGGGGGATGAGTGTACCGGAGAAGGTACTGACCAATGCCGACCTGGAAAAAATGGTCGATACATCGGACGAGTGGATTGTGTCACGCTCGGGTATTCGTGAGCGGCACATTGCGGGCGAGGGCGAGACGACGTCCGGCTTGTCGGTGAAGGCCGCGCGCATGGCGATGGAGAAGGCGGGCATCATCGCCGCTGATCTCGATCTGATCCTCGTGGCGACCTCGTCCCCCGATTATTTGTTGCCGCCCGTCTCGTCGATGATTCAACATCAACTGGGCGCGCACTGCGGCGCGTTTACGCTGGTGGCGGGCTGCACCGGCTTTGTGTACGGTCTGGTGACAGCGCAGCAGTACATCGCGAGCGGCGCGTATAAGACCATCCTCGTCATCGGCGCGGAGATTATCTCCAAGTTCGTGGACTGGACTGATCGCAATACGTGCGTGCTTTTCGGCGACGGCGCGGGCGCGGTGATCGTGCAGACCAGCACCGAGAAGACCGGCGTCTTGGCGTTTGAACTGGGTTCCGACGGCGCAGGCGCTGAGCATTTGATGATGAACCTGGGCGAAGCGAATCCGCCCAGCCAGGCCGTGATCGACAATCGTGATCACTACATTCGCATGAATGGCCGCGAAGTGTTCAAGTTTGCCACGCGCACGCTGGCGCGCTCGGTGGCGGAAGTGATCGGGCGCAGCGGCCTAGCGTTGGATCAGATCGATTTGATGATTCCGCATCAAGCGAACGAACGCATCATCGAAGTGGCGGCCAAGCAATTGGGCCTGCCCATGGAGAAAGTCTTCGTCAACATTGCGAAGTACGGCAATACCTCGGCGGCCTCAATCCCGATGGCCTTATGCGAAGCCATCGATGAGGGCCGCTGCAAGTTGGGCGATACGCTGGTGATGGTGGGCTTCGGCGCGGGGCTGACGTGGGCTTCGGCGGTGGTGCAGTTAGGCGTGAAGGAAGAGTCGGATGTGGCGATTCGCTGGTTGCCGACGACGCAAGTCAAGCGTGCGCAGAATCGCGTCAAGGTGGCGGCGCGCACCCTCGGTCTGAAGGCGGGCGCAATGCTGTCGCCGCTGGCGGCGCGGGTGAAGAAACGCAAGTAGAGGGTTGGTAAGTTGGTAGATTAGTAGATTGGTAGATTAGTTGATCGGTAACTGGTCGATTGGTGAGAGCGGAGAGAAATCTCCGCTCTCTTTTTGTTAATGCGGATGGTTGCTGGCAGCCGGTTACAGACGGTGATAGACTGCGTCAGGCACCAGCTTGAGCAGCCAGGCGATTATGCGCCAGCGCCGGGTAACATACGCATGCTTGCGGTGGCGTTGAATGGCCCGATAGATTTGCCGGGCGGCCTCGTCGGGCGAAGCGACCCAAAATAAACCCTCGCCCTGCGCCATGGCCGTGTCCACAAAGCCCGGCTGAATATCCGTGATGGCGATGGGCAGGCGCAATTTGGCGACCTTGTGTCGCAGCCCCGCCAAATAATTCGACTCAAAGGCTTTGGACGCATTGTACGCGGGCGCTTCGCCGCTGCCGCGCAGTGCGGCAATGGACGAGATATTCGTCAAGTGCCCGCGCTCTTGCTTCAGGAAATACTGCATGGCGACGTTGGCGATGGCGGCAAAGCCCGTCACGTTGACGGCGATGGTATCGCGTTCTTTGGCCCAATCCAGTTCGGGGTTGATAAAGCCAACGCCCGCGCTTATGACGATGAGATCGACGTCGCCCAGCTCTTGAATCAATTCCGCAAACTGAGCGATCGCTTCCGACGTGTCGGCAATGTCGATCGGTTTGATCACCGCCTGCTGGCCGATGGCTTGGTGTAGTTCTTGGAGGAGTGCCACGCGGCGAGCCACCAGCCCGACACGATAACCGTCTTTCGCCAGAATCTTGGCCAAGGCCTGGCCGATGCCGGATGACGCTCCAACGATGATGGCGGTCTTCATGAATTCACGTCCCATACAGCCGGTGTTTGGGTCTCAGTCGCGCACTTCGGGCTTGGCCCGTAGGGCGGTGGGCCGCTGGGCGCAAACGCCAGCCCGCAGTCATCGCAAAACAATGACGTACACTCAGCGGATTATACCGCACAGCATAGGCGGTTGTTCTATGGTAAAATCTTGTATTGATACGAAATTCACGCGACGGAACACAGAGCACGGGGGCAGGCATGGCGTTCATCTTCACAGAATCACATGATTCGGCCGATCGGTTTCAGACCGATCTGGATCGTATCCGGCGCGATTCGCTGGAGCCGGGCCGTTGGGTGGTGTGGCCGCACTCGAATTTGTGGCGACCGCCCACCGATGTCTTCGAGACCGATGAAGCCGTGGTCGTGCGCGTCGAGATTGCGGGGATGCGTGAAGCCGATTTTACCGTGACGCTGCACGATCAATTGTTGACGATTACGGGCGCGCGCAGCGATCCCAGTACCAAAGTGGCGTATCATCAACTGGAAGTGCGCTACGGTGAATTTCGATCGGAAGTGTATTTGCATTGGCCGGTCGAGCAGGCGGGCATCACGGCGACGTACCAAGATGGCTTCTTGATCGTGGTGCTGCCCAAAGCCCGGCCGCGCCGCGTGCCGGTAACCGAAGTCGGCGAGGCGTAGCCCGGGCCTATATCGAAATTGTGCACTTGGTCAGTCAAACCGGACGTACTCTATTTACCTCATGAACGATTTGGACTATACCGCTTTAACCAATCAAATATTTCGCGCCGAGAATTTGGAAGTGATCATGTCGGCGGCCAGCGAGCCTGAAGGCGGCCAGGTGGAAGTGCTGCCCAGTTCACCGCTGCCGGACGAATTGCCCATTCTGCCGTTGCGCGGCGTGGTGGTTTATCCGTTGACGGCCGTGCCGTTAACAGTGGGGCAGACGCGCTCGGTGCAGTTGATCGACGATGCGGTGCTGAACAAAAAGGTCAT
>JAGOBP010000494.1 GCA_017999195.1 Thermoflexales bacterium | reverse complement strand
GGCTCCCGTGACCCCGGTGGATCGCTGGATCAATTTCGCGCTCAGTTCAATAATGACGGCGGCCATGTTCTACATCACGGTGCGCAACATCAACGAAGCGCTGACCCTGGCCCGCCGCAATGAGCAAGCCCAACTGGCCAGCAATCGCGAACTGTTAGCCATCCGCGAATCGTTGGAAGAGCGCGTGGCCGAACGCACTGCGCAATTGCAAGTCAGCGCCGAAGTCAGCCGGGCCGTGTCGTCGTTCCTCGATCAAGATGAACTGATCACTCAAGTCGTCAACCTGATTACGCAGCGCTTCCATTTTTACTATGCGGCCGTGTTCTTGATGGACAACATCAGTCAAGTCGCTGTGCTGCATGAGGCCACCGGCGAGGCCGGTCAGAAGTTGAAGGAACGCGGCCACCGCTTGGACATTGCGGGTCAATCGATGGTGGGCAGCGCCATTCGCTCGCGCGAACCGCGCATCGCAAAAGACGTCGATCAGGAGACGCTGCGCTTTGCCAATCCGCTACTCACCGACACCCGATCGGAAGTGGCCCTGCCGTTGGTGGTAGGTGATCGCGTGCTGGGCGCGCTGGATGTGCAATCGCGCCGGGCCAATGCGTTCGACGAAAGCACCGTGGCGGTGCTCAGCGGTCTCGCCAACCAGATCGCCATTACCTTGAACACGGCGCAGTCGTACCAGATGGCGCGCACCGATGCGCAGGTTGCCACCGCCCTGTTTGAAGCCAGTCAGACCACCGGCTTCTTGGGCGAAGATCTGGATGCCGCCGTCAATCGCTTGTTTGGCGTGGTCGCCCAACGCTCGGACTTTGATACGTGGATGGCCGCCCGCTACGATGCCGCTCAAGACGCCTATCACATCTTGACCGCGTACGATGCCAATGACCCCGCGCCTTTGGAAGAAGCCGGGCAGACGATCAAGATCGATCGGTTGGCGGCGACACCGGCCAGCCTGTCGATTATGGCGCGCGAGGCCGTCGTGATCGATGATCCCGATCGCGATGTGCGGCTGGCCGGTTTGTCCGAAGAGGTGCGCGCCACGCTGGGCAAAATCGTCGCCGCCCCGGCGCTCTTGGGCGACCGCATCCAGGGCACGGTTGTGCTGGGCCGGACGCGCGACAAGCCCAACATCGGCGCGCGCGATATGCAGTTGGCGCAAGCGCTGGCCAGCCAGTTGGCCATGACAATCGCGAATCGCGAACTGTTTGATCAAGCCCAGTCGGCCGCCGCCGAATTGAATCAGTTGATGCGGCTGTACACCAAGCAAGGCTGGGAACAATATACGCAAACTCGCAGCACGGAAGTTATCGAGCACGAGTACCAGCGGGTGGACGCCGTACCGATCGAGCCGGACATCACGGAGCAAGTGGATGCGGCAACCCGCGCTGGGCAACTGCAACCGGTCACCTTCGACGGGCAAGCGGTGTTCGGTGTGCCCATCACCTTGCGCGGTGAAATCGTGGGCACGCTGCAAGTGCAAGACGACTTGTCGCGCGACTGGACCGAGGCCGAGTTGATCACGCTGCAAGCCGTGTCCGATCAGGTGGCCCAATCGATCGAGGCCGCGCGCTTGCTGGCCCAGAGCGAGTCTAACCTGCTGGAAACGACGACGCTGTATGAAATCAGCCGCTCACTGAGTACCGCACCCACGCTGAGCGATGCGCTGCAACTCTTTGTCAAAACGATCCATCAACGCCTAAAGGCCGATCAGGTGGCGCTGGCGCTGTTCGACGATGAGCGCGACTTTGGCACACTGGCCGTGGAGGCCGTTCCCACGGCCGACGGGCCGGCGGTGCGACTGCCCATGCGCGGCAACCCGTCGTACGAAGTTTTGCGCCAGACGCTGCGCCCGATCGCCGTCTATGACATCGTGCGTGACCCGGTCACGGCCGGCATCGCCGATGTGCTGCTGGCGCGCGGCGTCAAGTCGATGCTGCTGGTGCCCCTGGTCGTAGGCCAGCGCTTGGTCGGCTCATTTGGCGTGGATTCCAATCAGGTTCAACGCCGCTTCACCGATCAAGAAATTGCCTTCTGTGAAACGCTCGCACGTCAGGCCGCCGGCACGGTGGAACGCTATCAACTCTTCGAGCAAACACAGACCAGCCTGGAAGAAACGCGCGCACTGTATCAGGCCAGCCGGGGCATTGCCGCCGCGCAGTCGCCCAACGACATCTTGCGCGCCGTCAGCGACAGCGTCGCCGCCCCGCACATTGATCGCGTTCTGCTGGCGTTGATCGATCCAGACAGCCCGCCCACCAACCCGGCCATCGAGGTGGTGGCGGCCTGGGACCGCAATCCCATGACGCCATCGGTAGTCGCTACCCGGTGGACCGCCAGCCAAATTCCGCTGATCGCCCGCTCACTCATCGAGCCGCTGGTCCTGCCCGATGTTGAACAGGCCACCGAGATCGACTCGCTATCGCGCCGTATGCTATCGACCATGCTAGGCATGAAGGCAACCGTCATCGTGCCGCTGCTGGCGGGCGGCCGCTCGATGGGCTGGATAACGATCGAGTCGCTGCACGGCGCGCAGGCCTTTAGCGAGCAGGAAGTGCGCCGCTATCGTACGCTGGCCGGTCAGGCCACGGTGGCGCTGGAGAATCGCCGCCTGTTCCAGGACGTTGAAGCGCGCGTCAACGAGTTGACCGTGCTGACGCGCATTGGCCGCCGGTTAGCCTCGACCCTGGAACTGGACGAAGTGTTGGCCTTGATCGTGGACGAATCGCTTGCGGCGACCCAGACCAAATATGCCAACATTGCGCTGTATAACGAGAATGAGAATGCGCTGGAAGTGCGCGTGGTGCGCGGCGCATCGCCGGAAGCCGAGCGCCAGATACTGGGCCGCCTCATTCGCGCGGGACAGGGCTTGCCGGGCCGCATGTTGACGACGGGCAATCCGGTCCTGGTTGATGATGTCACGCTGGATGCCGATTATCGCGCGGTCAACCTCGACACCCGATCGGTCTTCATCGTGCCCATCCGGCAGGGCGAATTGCTGTTGGGCGCGCTGAGCCTGGAAAGCACTCGCACGCACGCCTTTGCGGAAACCGCCGTGCGCCTCATCGAAGCGCTGGCCGACCAGGTCGCGGTGGCCATCACCAATGCGCGCGCCTATGAAGCCGAACGGCAAGCGGTGGAGCGCGTCCGCGAAGCCGACCGCTTGAAGACGCAATTCCTGGCGAACATGAGCCATGAGTTGCGCACGCCGCTCAACTCCATCATCGGCTTCAGCCGTGTGATCTTGCGCGGCATCGACGGGCCGATCAGCGAGTTGCAGCAAACCGACCTGACGTCGATTTACAATTCCGGCCAGCACTTGCTAAGCCTGATCAACAACATCCTCGACATCAGTAAGATCGAAGCGGGCAAGATGGAACTCTCGATCGAGCCGCTGGATCTGCGCGACATTGCCAAGAGCGTCATGTCCACCGCCATCGCGCTGGTAAAGGACAAGCCGGTGCGGCTGAATCAGGAAGTGCCCGAGGATACGCCCACGGTCATGGCCGATCAGACGCGCGTGCGCCAGATCATGCTGAACCTGGTCTCCAATGCGGCCAAGTTTACCGAGAAAGGCTCGATCACGCTGCGCGTGAAAGCCTACCCCAAAGAAGTGTACGTGTCGGTAACCGACACCGGCATCGGTGTGGCCGACGACAAGTTGGAACACATCTTTGAAGAGTTCACGCAGGCCGACGCCAGCACCACCCGCCGCTACGGCGGCACCGGCCTGGGCCTGGCCATCACCAAGAAATTTGTCGAGATGCACAAAGGCCGCATCTGGATCGAGTCCCAGATCGGCGT
>JAGOBP010000493.1 GCA_017999195.1 Thermoflexales bacterium | reverse complement strand
CCACCGCTTCAATCATGTCGCCCACTTTGATGTCGGCCAATTGCGCGTTGGGATTATCCTTGGTCAAGAACTTCGTGGTCGAAGTGGTCGTCACGCTCAGCGCACTGCCGTCGAGTTTGGTGATTGCCAGCGTCGTCCCCGTGATCGACGTGACCATTCCACCCGCGCGATCCGGCATCAACAGCACGTGCTTCGCCAGCAGTTGGCCGTTTTGCCACTGGCCGCGCGCCGTGATCGCATCGCCCACTTGAATATCGGCCAGCGTCAGATTGGCATTGTCTTTCGATACGAATTTGGTCTGCGCGTCCGTGACCACCTGCAACTGCGGACCTTGTCCGCGCTCGATGGTCAGCGTCGTACCACTGATCGACTTCACTTGCCCGACGACCACGTTTGGCCTATCGACTTGCGCCGGAGCCGCTGAGGCCACACCGACACTCGCCATCAACATCGCCACCACTACCAGGCTCAACACTACTTTCGTCTTCATGCTATTCCCTCCAGAGATAGTCTTCCTTCGTCTTGAGGGCATTATCGCGGTGGCGCGTTGCGGGCTAATGTGCCAGTTGTAAATTCGGTGTAAACCTTAGGCCGCGATCTGGCAGTGCGCGCACGCGCGCTGCTCTGCCGCCACGATCGCCTGATCAGCGCTCCAGAAGAAATTATCCTCGCCGATCATCTCGATCAAGCCGCCTTGCTCCAGCGTGCGCCGCACGGCGGGCGGCGTGCCCGCCAGCATCAGTGTGCCGCCCTGCGCGTGGATGCGCTCCGTCAGTCGCGCCAGCACCTGCAAGCCGGACGTGTCAATGCGCGGCATACCGCGCACCGATAGAATCAGCGCGTGCGTGTCGCCCAGCGTGGCAAACGCCTCATTAAAATTGCCCGTTGCCGCAAAAAACAGCGGCCCCGTAATGTACGCCACGCGCACATGCTGGCAGCGCCCCTTCGTTTCGATGCCGCGCTGGCGCAATTTCTCTGCGTCCACTTCCTGCACATCAATATCGATGTCGGCCATTTGGCTCAGGAACAGCGCCCCCGACAGGAACGCGCCGATCAAAATGGCCTGCGTCAAATCCAGCGTAATCGTCGCCAGCATCGTTACCCCAAAGGTAATCAGCGCCTTCTCCAAACGATGCTTGGCAAAATAATGAATCGCCTCCCACTCATTCATGCGCCACGCGGTCACGATCAGCACACCGGCCAGCGCAGCCAGCGGGATGCGCGACATGATCGGCGCGAGCAAGAACATCGAAGCGAGCAGGGCGATCGAGTGCACGATGCTCACTACACGCGTCTGCCCGCCCGATTTGATCCCCACGCTCGTGCGCGCAATCGCCGCCGTTGACGGCACGCCGCCGAAGAACGGAATCACGATGTTGCCCACGCCCTGCGCCACCAGTTCTTGATTCGCGTGCAAGCGAATGCCCGTCATATTACTGGCTACCGCGCCGCACAACAAACTCTCGACTGCGCCCAGCGCCGTGATAGTAAACGCGGGTGCGAGAAAGTCCGACAATTGATTCAACGGAATGGCGGCCAACGACAACCGATCGGCCAGCAGCAGCGTTTGCGGAATGTCACCGATCACGGCCACTGGCCAATTGACGATGGCATTCAACAGCGTCGCCGCGATGATGCCCAGCAGCGACGCCGGAAAACGCGCGCTCCATTTCTTAGGCCACAGCAACATGATGGCGACCACCACCGCCCCGATGATCAGCGCGTGCCAATCGGGCGTAAACCCGCCGCGCGTGTAGCCGATCAACTTCAGCGCAGCCGAATCCGCACCGGCCGTCTTCACGCCCAAGAGATTATCCAACTGCCCGATCGCGATGATTAACGCGATACCGGAGGTGAAGCCCGTAATCACGGGCGATGGGATAAAGGCAATAAACCGGCCTAAACGCAACACCCCGATGATCAACAGCATCACCCCGGCCAGCAAGCCCGCGATCCAGATGCCCGTCAGTCCGTACTTTTGCGCCAGAATAATCAGCACGGCGCTCATCGCGCCGGTCGGCCCGGAGATTTGATACGGTGCGCCCGACAGTGCGCCGATCACAAAACCCGAGATGATGGCGGTGACCAGACCGGCTGCCGCGCTGGCGCCGGACGCCACGCCAAAGGCCAGCGCCAACGGCAGCGCGACGGCGGCCACCGTAATGCCTGCCAACAGGTCTTGTCTGAACTTGGTAGCGTTATAGCCGCCAAACTCTTGTCGATACGATTGCAGCAAGTTGCGACGTCGCATGTGACACCAACTCCTCTACAAAAAAATTCTCCGGCCCGCGTCGTTGATCGACGCACCGGAGACTTGGTAATAGGCCAGCGAGGTTGATAAACAACGCCGTGATTATAGGCCGACTACGTTTTTATGCAAGGCAACTTGATCGTCGCCACCACGCCCCGATCGTTCGTCAGATTCTCGATGGCCAGTGTGCCGCCATGCCGCTGCATCACTTGATGACACACCGCCAGCCCCAGCCCGGAATGACCGGCCTTGGTGGAGTAGAACGGTTCACCTACGTGTGCCAGCACATCCGGCTTGATGGCAGGCCCGTCGTTGATGATCATCACCATCACCTGATCCGGTTCCGCGCGCGTAACCATGTGAATCTGGCCGCGATCGCCGGCCGCCTCGATGGCGTTGAGCAAAATGTTGACGATGGCCTGCGTCATCTGATCGGTCGCCAACCGAATCGGCGGGGTCGGTTGGAAGTCGGTGCTCAACTGAATCTGATGATGCTTCAACGGTTTCGCCACCAACGCACACGCTTGGTGCAGTGCCCCGTCGATGGGGGCAGGCTGCGGGGCTTCCGCGCCGGGCTGGGCAAAGTTCAGCACATTCCGCGTCGTCTGATCGAGCCGTTCCACTTCGCGGCGGGCGGCTTCCAGTCCGTTTGCGAAGGGGTGCTGGCCGTCGTTGACATTCTCGATCGCCAACTCAAGATGTTGATGAATGGCCTGCAGCGGCCGGTTGATCTCTTGCGCCAGCGACGCGGCCAGCCGGCCCAGCGCGCTCATTTTCTCGGCCTGCGCCATCGTCGATTGGGACTGCTGCCACTCCTGGAATTGCTCCTGCTCCACTTGATACAAGCGCGCATTTTCCAGCGCGACCGCTGCTTGATTGGCGAACACTTGCAACCGCTCGGCAAACTCCGGCTGGAAGAAATTGGGGGTGTGACTTTCCAGGCACAAAAAGCCCAGTAATTTGCGCTTAAAGCGAATCTGCGCGCCGACAAACGATTTGACCTCGGCGGCCTGCGGCAATTCCCGCCAGCCCTCAAACGTCTCCGTATTGCCAATCAACAGCGGGTGCAATTCTTCCGACATCTGCCGCAGATAGGGCGTATCGGGGATCGAGTAGCGGCGGGTCATGATCTGTTCGATCAACACCGAATCGGCATAGCCGCGACTGCGGGCCGCCCGCGCCACACCGGCATCCGCCAGCAGGATCGTCGCCGAGTCGTGCGGCATTACGCGCCCAGCATTGTCCAAAATCCGATCGAGCACCTCGTCCAGATCAAGTGTGCCCGTCAACGTGGCGGCCGTGTCGCGCAGGGCTTCGGCCAATTGGCGCTGCGCATGCTCCGAGGTATACAGGCGCGCATTGTGAATGGCAATGGCGGCTTCGTCGCCCAGGATGGACAGTAACCGTTCATCTTCGGCGGCAAAGGCGTGCGGCCGCAGGCTGTACACGCTGATGACACCAAAAATCGTCGTGCCGCTTTGCAGCGGGGCGGCTAGCATCGCGCGCGTTTCGGCGGGTTGACCCAGCGGTCGCCGCCCAGTATGCGCCATCACATCCGGCT
>JAGOBP010000492.1 GCA_017999195.1 Thermoflexales bacterium | reverse complement strand
CTTTTTGATTGACCTTAGCCATCGCTGAACCTGCTTTCTCTGAATCGGGTTGCAGACGTGACCTAGCACGCATCTGCGAATCAGCCGTCGAAGTCGTAAGTGAGCGGCAGGGAATAGCGGGGCTGGTTCCGCGACAAGAGCGAGCGGCCCTTGCCTTGAAGGCCGCGCAACTCGCCAGTGCCGGAGCCGGGCACGACAAAATAGGTGGCTTGAGTTGTGTGACCATCATCGGTGCCCGTATGTTGCAGTACGAAACTGCCCGCTCGATCGCCCAGCCGCCCGATGATGTATTCCTGCCCCACAAAGCTGGCCGAGCCATCGCCCGGGTAGAACATCAAATAGTCCCGTGTGCCTTCGCCCTCGATGTCCCCGTGGATGGCGGCAATCACTTTAGCTCGGGTTAATTTCGCGCCACCGTCAAGTTCAAGGTAGGGCTTTTCGTCCCAAGTCGTGATCTCAAAGGTCGCCTTCGCTTTGGTTTGTTGAGTTGTATTCATGTCGCATGTCTCCTTCGTTGAGTTGGACCGCCTAACGTCATTCGCGGCAGGTGGTGCGATCTGAGGCAGAACTCAGAGTTGATCGGCAACGTGCGACAACCACGCGCACTATCAGCATGATAAGCGTTTTACGCGCGCGTGACTGTCAGCCGTACACTGATCAAGTTGTCAGTGTTTGGACTACACCACCTAGCCGCGTAGTCCAAACACTGACAGGCGTTTGCGCCTAATGCTGACAGTATTTTAAGCCGCGGGCTGATAGTCACCTGCGCGTGAAGTGGCTATCATGTTCACAACAACTCAGGCCGCATGAACCTGCTTGAAAATCGGCCTGACCGGGAGAGTGGTGATGCTAAGACGACTGTTGGGCGGGCTGTTCATCGCGGCCGCAGCGGCTGGACTGGTGTTCAGTGTCGTTGGCCTGGTCGAAGTGTGGCGCTATCGGCCTGTGGTGACTCAAAAAGTGGCAGAGACCTTGACGGTGTTTGAGCAGGCACTCAACACCACGCACGACGGTCTGGCGATTGTGGGACAGGTGGTGCAGACCACGACGGTGGACATCGCGGCCCTGCAAACGACGACCCAGGCGTTGGCCCAAGCGCTCCATGATACCAGCCCGATGCTCGATTCCCTGACGCGCCTGACCAGCACCGACTTCCCGGCCGCTGTTGCCGCCACTCAGACTTCACTGGCCTCGGCTCAAAGCAGCGCCCTCCTCATTGATAACGTGCTGGCAACTCTAAGCAGCACGCCTTTCTTGTCGGTGGGTGCCTATCAACCCGACGTGCCGTTGCACACCGCCCTGGCACAGGTTTCAGACAGCCTGAATACACTCACCCCGGCTTTGGCAACGATCAACTCCAGCCTCGTGGAAGGCCAGACGAATCTCGGCGTGATGGAGACGGATCTCAACAAGATCGCTAAAACCACGAACGGGATCAGCACCGCACTCGATCGTGCGCAGGCCGTTATCGATCAATATGAAACGGTCACGCTCCGACTTAAGGAACAACTAGCCGCCTTGCGGGTGCGCGTTCCCGATTGGCTGACGACACTCACTTGGATTCTGACTTTCATACTTGGCTGGCTCTTGATTGCTCAGGTGGCCCTGGCTACGCTCGGATTCAGCCTGCTGCGAAGTCGCCGCGAGGTCGTGAAGGAAGTCAGCGCTAGCCCGGTGTCTTCACCGTGAAAATCTAATCCACGCTATGAGGAGGCCACGATGGCCGAGGCAATTCCGTCTGAGCCGGTTCAAATCAAAGACGCGGTGATCAGCGCCCAGCATTTGACCAAAAAATTCCGAGATGAAACCGCCGTTGAAGATGTTTCGTTTGATGTCCCCCGCGCGTCCATCTTCGGCTTTATTGGCCCGAGCGGATCCGGCAAAACGACCACGGTCCGCTTGTTGACGGGCGTCTACACGCCGACGACGGGCGAAGTCAGTGTACTCGATCGTAGTCCGGCCAAGTTCAGCCAGAGCGATCGGGCGCGATTGGGCTATATGCCGCAACTCTTCGTGCTGTATCCCAATCTAACCGTGTGGGAGAACCTCAATTTTGCCGCATCGTTGTATGGCATGAGTTTGTTTCGGGGAAAGCGTCTGAAGGACGCCCTAAACTTTGTTGAGTTGTACGAGCATCGTTCGAAGTTGGCTCGCAATATCTCGGGCGGGATGTTGCGGCGACTCAGTCTGGCGGCCACGCTGGTGCATGATCCGGAATTGCTGTTTCTGGATGAGCCGACCGCCGGGATTGATCCGGTTTTGCGCCGCAAGTTTTGGGATCATTTCAGAGAACTGAAAGATCAAGGCCGCACGATCTTTATCACCACTCAATACGTCAGCGAAGCTGATAACTGCGACCTGGTGGGCGTGCAGAACAATGGCAAGTTGCTGCTGGTGGATACCCCGCAGGGGGTACGGCATCACGCTTACGGCGGCGACATGGTTGATTTCCGCACGATCGAGCCATTCGACTATCAAGCCGAGGCACTGCTGCGTTCGCTGGCCTTTGTGCGGGCCAAAACCGCTCGCACGGGTTCCAATAGCATGCGCCTCATCGTCGATGAGGCCGGCACCGCCACGCCTCAACTGATGGCTTGGGCACAGCAACAGAACATTAAGGTGCAGGCGGTGGAGGAATACACGCCGTCGTTTGAAGATGTCTTTGTCGAGTTGGTGCGGCCGGAGGTGAACCATGCGTAACTTTTTCCGAGGCATCATTCGGGCTTCCGCGTTCTTTCGGAAGGAAATCTTCGAGATTCTGCGCCAGCCCCGCTTGGTCGCGACCCTCGTGGTGGGGCCATTCTTAATCCTGTTCATCTTTGGCATTGGCTATCGCGCCCAGGCGCGCACCTTACGCACGCTGTTTGTCCTGCCGCCGGACAGCCCCATCGCCGCGCAGGACATTCAGAAATACGGGGAAACACTGGGCGCGCAGCTCAGCTATGCGGGCGTCACCGGCGACCAAACCGAGGCGCTCGATCAGCTGCAACGGGGACAAGTCGATCTGGTCATTGTGGAACCCGGCGAGATCACGAGTACCCTTCGGAACAACCAGCAGGCCGTATTGACCTTGTATCATCACGAGATTGATCCCGTGCAGGTGAACTACATTACCTATGTGGGCTGGCTCTTCGCGGGCGAAGTGAATCAACAGGTGCTGCGCGCTTTTGTCGCACAGGGTCAGGCCGACTCAGTTGAGGTGCATACCAGCCTGCAAGCCGCCCACGAAAATGTGGCGGCCCTGCGTCTGGCTGTACAGAGCGGCGATGACGTGTTGGCGAAGCAAAAGCAACAGGGGCTATCCGGCAACGTGGATGCCATTTCGACGGCAGTCGGGGCCAGCCTGTTGTTGCTGGACAGTGTGCAAGCGAACGGGGCCAATACCGCTCCGGTAAAGGGCGTGCTGGCCGATTTGCGCCAGAACACCACGCAGTTGAACGACACCCCGGAGACGCACGAGGCGCGGTTGACGCGCCTCGACAAGATCGATCAGGACCTCACGGATCTGGACAGCCAGCTGGCCGAATTCCAAAGCATTGCGCCGGCCATCATCGTCAGCCCGTTCCGCAGCGAGACGAAAAGCGTCGCGAACGTCCAGCCGTCGATTTCGGACTTCTTCGCACCGGCGGTCTTGGCGCTCTTGCTTCAGCATCTGGCGGTGACATTCGCGGCCTTATCCATCGTGCGTGAGCGCAACGTGGGCACGATGGAACTCTTTCGCGTATCCCCCCTATCGGCAGCGGAAGCGCTCTTTGGCAAATACATCAGTTATCTGCTGTTCGGGGGCGTGATCGCCACTATCCTATCGGCGCTGC
>JAGOBP010000038.1 GCA_017999195.1 Thermoflexales bacterium | reverse complement strand
AATCCAGTTCTTGAAACAGCGTGCGGCCAAACTCATCAAACAACGCATCCAGATCGGCGCGGCGGCGGATGGGGCCATAACGCTTGAGCCAACTGACGCCCGTGCGGATCGCGGCCAGATCAACGGTGACGATCGCTTCGATGCCGGGGCGCTGAATCTTCACGATGACGTGTTCACCGTTTTTCAGCGTCACGTGATGGGCCTGTCCCAACGAGGCGGCCGCTACGGGCAGCGGCTCGATCGATTGGAAGAGAGCGGCAATCGGTTGGCCCAATTCTCGTTCGAGCGCGCTTTGAATTCGATCAAACGCTTCGGGCGGCACTTCATCTTGCAGGCTCGCCAGTTCATCGATGATCTCGCGGGGCAGAATGTCCACGCGGCTGCTGATGAATTGCCCCAACTTAATCATCACGCCGCCCAGTTCAATCGCCAGGGCGCGAAATTGCCGCGCGAGCCGCACATACCGATCGAGCATGGTGCGATTCACCCGGTCACGAAAACCCAGGTTACGCAGGAACACATCGTAGAAAAAAGCCGCAGCCAATGCGCGGAAAAAGAAGTTGATGATGCGGCCACGTCGGCGGCGCAAATCCATGGGGCGTTGAGAAGTTATAGGCATGGCACCGGATTGGAAACGAATAAACGGATGGCGAGATTATAACGGAGAATGAATAACCCGTGAGCAAATCTTAAGGCGGCGTTGGCGCAGGAGCGCGACAAGCTTTGACCATCCAGTCTGGAGACGCAGAGTTTATTTTTTGCAAGATCCGATCGGGACAGGTGTTTGGGTAAGTTTCTTTTCGCATACCGGCATCGAAATACACCAGACGCTCAATCGGGCGCATGTACCCAGAACCCTCGATGTAGGCCAAAGTGTGTGGCTGCTCAGGAATCCACTCATGCATTGACACCAGGGACAAACCTCCAATTGGTTCACCGGCAACCATATCCCATATTTGGAGTCCGTCCAGGCAGGAAGAATCGTGTGTAGAACGCGCACAGCGTATAACATACCGCTGATCTGGAGACCACGCCCCAGTCCCCCATATCTTGTCATATGGCGCATCAAATTTCTGCCCGCTTGGAAACTCAACCGTGCACCAGGTATAGTTGGGAGCATTATTCACGCACGCCATTGGCAAGACGCGGCCATCCGGCAAAGGGAGGGTATCTGAGTAAACCTTATAGGGGGGGACTGGGGTCGAAGGTGCTGTCCCCAAGTTGTAGCGTAGTGGCGAGTAGAGAACTGCACTTAACACACATATGCCCAAGTAAACGATGATGATAAGTTGAGTTAGGGATAATTTTAGTGATTTTTTCATGTAACCCAATCAGCCGTTTATCGGTTGCTCATCCGTTGCCACACTAATCACGACCTGGGTGCCCCCGCCCGATCGATCGTCCACGCTCAACGTCCCGCCGATGACGGCCAGCATGGTGCTGTGAAAAGCCAGCCCGCTGCCCGCTTCGCCTTTGGCCCGATTGGCCGCACGCCCCACGCCGTCGTCGCCGATCACAATCGTCAAGCCTGATCCATTCTGAATCGCCACGTCCAACCTCAACTTCCGATTGGCCTCGGCCCCGCGACCGTGGCGCGCGGCGTTGCGAATGGCTTCCTGCGCGGCGAAGAAGATCACTTCGCTGACGAAGAGCGGCAGTTGCTTCGCGCGGTCCTGCGCACTGGGTTCGACCTGCCAGTTCAGCGCGTCGAAACTATCGCGGAAATCGTGATCGACCGCACTGTGCAGCGCCGCGATCAAGCCTTCGCTTTCCAGGCGCGTGGGCACGGCATTGCTCATCTCGCGCACCAGACCGGACAGGCGGCGATGCGCCTGCGTCAATGCGCCTGTCGCTTCATCGATGCGGTCGTTGTGGGACAAGATGTCATCTTGTCCTACTCCCCGCAAGCCTTCCACCTTAAGCAAGGCCAGATGAATTTGCGGCAGCACTTCATCATGGATAATGCGTTTGTGCTGGGCACTCATCACCTGCACTTGCGCGATGCGCTGTCGCAACAGATTCACGGCCACACGCGCCAGTTGTTCACCCGCCAGCGCATCCAGAATGCGCTCGGCGCAGGCCGCGGCCACTTGCAGTTCTTGGACGGTGTATTCGCTGCCGTTGAGACGCGGCCCTAATATCAAGCGGCCAATCGTCCCGCGCGAATCGGCCAGCGGCCACAACCAGTAGTCGCCGTCCAGCCGTGCCCAGTCGCCGGGTTGATCAATCGGGTGTTGCACGACCGCTTCATATGCGGGCGACCATTGATAATCCAACCGTTGTGATCCAGTCGTCGGCATCGCGCCTTCAAACACCAGACAAGCGCGTTCGGCGCCCAGTGCATCGCGGCACAGCGCCGTAAACAGATCGCGCGATTCAGTCCAACTGTCTGCGCCCGACGAGAGTAAATGATCATGCAGATGCAGGCTCTTCACAAAGGGATCGAGCCGTTGCATGAACTCCGTGTGTTCGACGTACTGCCGCCAATTGAACAAAGCATAGGCAATCACGGCCAGAATCGCCGTGAGCATCAAACTGTAAATGGACGGAATAGGCGCGGTGTACAGCAGCGCGATAAAGCCGGAGCCGAGAATCGCTACGCCCACCACATTGCGCCAGCGCATGAAGAAACCGCGATTGGACTGCGGGCGCTCGGTCAGCACGCTGTTGGACACGACTACGCGTCCCAACAAAATCACGGCCAGCGCGATGAAACCCGCCACGACGCCGTCGGCCGCGTAGAGTTCCAGCAGCACCGTCGGCGTCAAGTTGTAGATCGGAATCGCCTGCGGCACGATGACATAGGCCGCGTAGGCAAAGGTCAGCACAGCCAGCGTCAGCATGATGCCCGTGCCGATCAGCCACGGCCGCGCTCGCCGGAACGGATCGAGCCGCACCGCATTCGAGCGGCGGCGCAGCGCGATCAAGGGCAGAGTGAAGCACAAAAACAGATACGGCACATAGGCCCAGGCGATGATGGGCGCGAGCACCGGCGACAGGGCAAATTCCATGATCGACGGCAGGGGCAGCACAAAGGCCATGGCGAAGATCATGAAGAACACAGCCGCGGTCAAGATGCGGCGCACCCATTTGCCTGCGGCCGGATTGCCGGAGTAATAGAAGATGGACAAGCCCCAGAAATAAGGGGCCGTGATGGCGACCACCCACATCACTTTCCAGACGGTATCCACGCCGCGCCCGCCCAGGTTGAGCGAATGGCCGATGATGAAGGTGTGGCCCATGAAGAACAACGCGCCCAGCAGCAGGCCCGCGCTGCCCGCGATGGTGGCGGGTTTGCGCCGGTTGCCGGTCAGAATCACCGTTAGGCCCAGCCATAGCAAAATGACGGTGTTGAACAGCGACACCGCCTGCACGCCCGCATAAAGGAGAAATTCAATCCAGCGCATGTTAGCAATGAACAATTAACAATTAACAATGAACGATGACAAATGACGAATGACCAATGACAAACCTCGCTCTGCGACCACTTCAAAGACTCAGTGACCACCCGACTACGCGACTATCTCACTATCGCACTATCAAACTATTGCACTACTTCACTAACGGCACCCACATTTCTTTGGCATCGCGCACGCGCGGTGTGCCGTCGTCGTCCCATTTGATCATGCGGCCACTGTTGTAGATCAACGTGGCTCGCGCGCGCGCGGTCTTCTCGTCTTCGGCCGAGTCGGCCAAGCCCCACGCGGCGTAAATTTGGCCGTTGGTGCGGCTGACCGCGCGTCGATCGCGAAAGCCCAATCGCGTGGCGATCTGCTCGTTGGTCATGCCCAGCGCCAGCAGCTTCACCACCTCGCGCTCGGTCGGCTCCAGCCACTCCAGCGGCGAGTCTTCATCTTTAAGACGCACTTCCTGCACGCGCTGCTCAATCTCGGGATCGATGAAACTGCGTCCGGCAATCGCATCGCGCAACAGCGGCACGACCATCGCGGGCAGCAGATAGTTGCTCTTGCGGACATAGGCGTAGTGCGTCAGGATGCCGGACGCCAGGAAATCTCGATAGTAACGCTCGTCGTCCTGAATGGAGTAGAAGACCACCGGCAAGCGGGCCACCTCACGCCGGATGGCGACCGCCGCCTGCACCCCGTTGATGGCGTCCGCCAACTGCACATCCATCAAGATGGCATCCGGCGCGTCGGCCAACGCCAACCCGATCGCCCCCTCCCCCCGATCGGTCTCGGCGATCACCGTAATTTTGCCGGTCTCTTCCAGGCCGACCTTCATCGCGGCGCGGAGTGAGGCGTTGTCTTCGACGAGCAGGAGGCGAATGGTTGAGAGTGGTTGCGGCATAGCAGCTCCATGGCGTGTTGCGTAATGCGTGGTGCGTGATTCACAACACGCACCACGAACCACGCATCACGTTTGATTATCGAGTCAACCCAGCTCACTGTCAAGCACGTGAGTGCACAGCTTGCCCCACACAGAACCTTCATTGGCCGCGGCTCTTGATCTATAGTGTCAGACAACAACATCTTGCACACCGGAGGTTGATCATGAATCTGTGGGTCTGGGTGCTAATGGGCATTTTGATCTTCGCGCCGAAGGGCGCCAATGACAAGAGCGGCCGCTGGGATCTGCGCGCACTGGCGCTATTGTTCTGTGTGATCGCCGTGGTCGCGCAAGTCTAATGTGTAACAAGTGACGGGGGAGGCAAGCAAATGAGTCCACTGGTTGGCCTGTTAATAGGCTGGGGGCTGTCAGGGTGTTTGCTCTACATCGGCTTTGCGCCAGCGGCCCCGCGTTGGCGTATGGGCCTGGGCCTCCTCGGCGCGGGCCTGGCGGCCGCGATTGGCTGGTTATACTGGCAGCCGCCGCTAACGACCATGCCGTTCGACGAGAAAACTAACGCTGCGTTTCTGGGGCTGGCTATTAGCCTGCTCGCAGGGCCGCTGGCCCTGATCGGCTTGGGGTTGGCCGTTACTTTACGAGGCAAGCGCCGACTTGCTGCGCTGGGGCTGGGCATCCTCTTGCCGCTCGTCGTCAGTTCGATCAGTTTCTTCACGACATCCTACCTGGGGCACAGCGCCGAGGGCCAGCGATTGGCCGCCCTGCAAGCCGATCTCAATCAACATCAGGCGCTCTGGCAAGCCAACCACCCGTACCAGTATCGCTTCACCGTGTCGCGCAGCCTGTTCTGCGCGCCCGGTCACTGCCCCGGCCCTGAGACCGTGGAAGTCAACGGGAATCATTCCACCTCACTCACTGTAGAGGATCTCTATGCTTTGATCCAAACCGGCATCGACCAGAAATATGACGCGGTGACCGTCACCTATCACCCTGAACTGGGCTATCCCCTGAGCATCCACACCAATCCCGATTGGTTAGTCACCGATCAAAGCGTGTTTACAACGATTTCAGACTTTCAGATCATTCGCTAAAAATCCAAGAGAAACGAGCCTTATGATAGTCAAACCTGCTACTCCCGATCGATCCGGCGCGGCAACCACGTCCCGCATTGCGCTCGCGGTTTTGTTGGCATCACTCGTCCTCGGCCTGTTGGGCGATGTGCTGCTGCGCGCCACGCCGTGGGGTCTAAATGCCGTGCTGTGGATCGCCGCCCTGGCGCTCAGCATCGGCGCGATTACGCAGTGGCGGGCGGTCGATCTGCGCGGCGGCGGACGCTGGCTCATCGGGCCGGCGGTGGTCTTTGCGGCGGGCCTGGCCTGGCGTGATTCGTTTACGCTGCAAGCGTGCAACTTCCTGGCCGTGCTGATCGCGCTGGCGCTGGTAGCCTATCGCGCGCGGAGCGGACAAGTGCGCGTGGCGGGCCTCGTCGATTACGTCGCGGCCTTGATCGTGGCCGGTGTCAATGCTTGCTTCGGCGCATTGTCGCTGGTCTTCGGTGATGTTCAATGGAGCGCGCTGACCGCCGGGCGCGAACGCTCGCGGCAAGTGGTCGCGGTGAGTACGGGCTTGCTCATCGCCTTGCCACTGCTGATGGTCTTCGGCGGCTTGCTCACGTCGGCGGACGCGGTCTTTCAGTCGATCGTCGAAAACCTCTTCAACTGGGACATTGATCAACTGATGTCGCACGCGTTTACGATCGGGGTGTGGAGTTGGCTCGTGGCGGGCTTTTTGCGGCAGACGTTGTTAGCGAAAGAGGTCAGCCCCGCAGCGACTTCGGCCACCACTTTCTCGCTCGGCGCAGTCGAGATCGGCACGGCCTTGGGCGCGTTGAATGTATTGTTCTTCGCTTTCGTGCTGGTGCAGTTCCGCTATTTCTTCGGCGGCGCGGAGGCCATTCGCACGACGATCAATCTGACCTATTCAGAATATGCGCGGCGCGGTTTCTTTGAACTGGTGCAAGTGGCCGCGCTGGCCTTGCCGACCTTGTTGTTCGCACATCATCTGTTGAAGAAAGATAACCCAGCAGGTGTGCGTGCCTTCAACGCTCTCGCCGCCATCACAATCGGCCTGTTGTTCATCATCATGTTTTCCGCGGTAACGCGCATGAAGTTGTACACCGACGAGTTTGGTTTGACGGAACTGCGCCTGTACACTACGGCCTTTATGGGCTGGCTGGCGCTGGTCTTTGTCTGGTTCGGCGCGACGGTGCTGCGCGGCCAGCGCAGTCGCTTTATCTTTGGCGGACTGATCGCGGGCTTCGCAATCTTGCTGGGCCTGAATGCCTTGAATCCCGATGCCTTGATCGTGCGCACCAATGCCGCGCGTGTCACTGCGCCCAATCCGCTGGACGCCGAATACATGAGCGAACTCAGCGCGGACAGCGTGCCCGCGTTGATCGAGACGCTGCCGTCGCTGGCCGAGGCCGATCGGTGCGCCGTGGCCGAGCGCGTGTTGCGCCGCTGGGCACCGCCCGAATCGTTCGATCCGTTGACGTGGAATTGGAGTCGCGCGCAAGCGTGGCAAATTGTCGGCGCAAATCAGGCCTATCTGCAATCGATCGCGTGTCCAGCGTCTGATAGTTTGATGGATTGAAGTGATGCGTCACTCAATCGTTCTCATATCAATGGCGATCTTAATAGCGGCCTGTGCAACATGGCAACCGCCCGCGCCTGATCGCCCCCTTAAGACAATAGATCTTTTGCTCGACTCATCGGTCATGCCCGCAGGCTGGACGATATTCGACAAGCACGAACTGACATTACAGGCGCATCACTTGAGTGTGGGTGATTCAGCCACCGTAGCCTTTCAACTCGAACAGGTTGCCTTTAGGCCGCTGCGACAAGAAATTCACAGGTATCGCAACTCATTTGCCGGCCGAGGTGTCTATCGAGAATTCATCCAGCCAATTGGCGATACGCCCGAAGGATGGGCCTACCAAAGTGCTGTTGCTAATGAATCTGAGTTTGCCTGTTATGACTATGAAAGTCGAACACCATATCCTGTTTGTGAATGGGCCGCACGCTATGAGGAGTATGTCGTGATTGTTCGAGCGTGGCTGGTGACCGACCATCTGTCGCTAGCGGATTTAGAGAAGGTAATTCAGGCCATTGATGCGCAGATGAGAAATCAAATAAGCCCACCATAAGCACCGTGAATGAGTCACTCAATGTCCGTGTCTGCGAGGAGAGGATGCTATGAAACGTCTGGATTTGTCGCGCTTCGTTCGAGATTATGCCGGTTATCTGTTGATTGTCTTGGGCATTGCACTGGTGCTCATCGTGAGCTTGGCCTTGCTGGGTCCGGCGACGGGCAGTGTCTTCAGCAATATCTATTCCAATGCCGGGCCGCCGCCTCACGCGTACGCTGCTCCGTCGTATGCGGCTTCACCGGTGGTCGCCCCCGCCCCGAGCGCGCCACCAACGCCCGCCGGACTGATGACAATCAGCAATGCGGCTTCACCCTATCGCAACCAACGACTGATCATCAAGAACGGTGAAATGAACTTGATCGTCGCCGACACCGATCGGGCCGTGGATCAAATTACCAGCGCCGCCGTGGAAGCGGGCGGCTACATCATCGGCCATCGCGCCTGGGTGCAAGCCGATCTCAAATATGCGGCCATCACATTGGGTGTGCCCGTCGAACAGTTCGAGGCGGTTCAGCGGCGGCTGCGGGGTCTGGCCGTGCGCGTCGTCAACGACACGGCGTCGGGGCAGGATGTCAGCGATGAATATGTCGATCTGCAATCGCGCGTAACTAATCTGGACGCGACCGCCGTGCGCATTCGCGAGTTTTTGAAGCAGGCGACGGATGCGGACCAGGCGTTAGCCGTGAACGGCAAATTGACGGAAGTCGAAGCAGAGTTGGAGCAAGTCAAAGGCCGCATGGCCTATCTCAAAGACCGAGCGGCCTACTCAACGTTAACTGTCACGCTTGAACCGCAAGCACCGACGCCCACCCCCACGCCGCTGCCGTCACCCACGCCAACCGCCACGCCGGATTTCTGGCAGCCCGATCGGACGTTGGCCGCGGCCGGTAATCAACTCGATCGGATGCTGCGCGGCCTGGGTGACCTGGCGATCTGGTTGGGCGTGACCATCCTGCCGTTTGCGACGCCCGTGCTCATCGTGGGCGGTTTTCGCTGGCGCATGCGCCGCAAACATTAGAGCGCATTCCAGTTCGGTTTTCGATCCGTCATTGCGAGGAGCGCTGTGTGCGACGAAGCAATCTCGCTTCAATCGAGCCTGAGATTGCTTCGCGAAAAGCGCTCGCAATGACGCGCTCCCATACAGCAACTTGGAAACCGCTCTAATGCGCCACGCGGATAGTTTGCAACACAACTTTATCGTCGATAGTCGCGCCCGTTGAATCGATCTGCTTCAAGCGCACAAAGTTGGGATCATACGCGCCGATCGCGAGTTGATAAGACCCGTTCGGCGTGTTGGCCTCAACCGTGAGGGTGTACTCTTCCACGATCACTTCGCCTGGCTGCCAGATCAACGTGCGATACAGGCCGCGCCCCAATTCATGATCGTCCTGCCCCCACAACGGATTATTCGTCGCAGGATTGATCGAGCCAATCAGATGCGCGAAGCCGGTGTAAATGTAATCAAGATGACTCAGCGCGCGCCAATAAACGGTCACGCGAATCTGCGCGCCAACCCGATAGTCCGTGGCGGCTAAATCGTAACCCCAGAGTTCAAGTTTATTTTCAAAGTTGGCGCTCAGCACGTGCTGAGGAAAAATCATCGCGGCCGAACGCACAAAGTCCGGCTTGGTCACACACGCGTCGGCGGCCACTTCATACAAACCGTAACCGCGCTTTGAAGTCGCCGCATCGACCGGCGTGGACACGCGCTGAAACGGAATGTATGGCCGCAGCCCATCAAGGTCTTTGTCCTGCAACACCAACAGCGAACGCCCCGGCTTTGCGATGAGATATTCCAGAATACGCGCAGGCGACAACGTATCATGCGGCACTTGCGCCAGACTTAACATCGTATCGAGCACATAGTTCACGTTGCCCGAGCCGCCCAGCCGCAATTCACTGACGGTCGCGCTGAGGTAAATCGGTGCGCCATTAGCCTGTTTTTTAAGCACTTCCACGAAGGGGGCGAATTCGGCATTGGTGCGCCCTTGCTCTAAACGCTGTTGGTAATAGCCAAACAACGGCCCCAGCGGCAACACTGCACTCACGATAAACATCGCCGCCATTACGGAGTACGCACCACGTACCACGTCGCGCCGCTTAACCCAATCGATAATCGCCGCGCCCGCCGCCCCCATCATCACAAACAGCAGCGGCAAGAATTGATTCGTCAAGCGCGTCGTGATCAACGTGCCATAGTGATTGCTGATCAGCGGCATGAATACGATCAACGTGCCGACGATCCACAGCGGCATCTTCAAGCGCGACCGCACCGCATAGATCACGCCCCCGATTAGCCACGCCACGTAGATCAGCGGCCAACCGATCAGCGCTTGCCACGTCTCGACCTCGCTCAGGTCACCGGCCGTCGACCGGAACAGTTGCAAGATCAAGCGCCCGACATTCTGGACATAGACTTCCACTGACGAACTCAATTGCCAGATGTACGAACGACTCTGCGCTTCGGCCACGCCATAAAAGCCCGATTGCAGATTGCTGACGATCACGTTGCTGTAACAGACTACGGCTAAAATACCAGCAAAATACGGCCATTTCGTGCGCAGCAATTTGCGCGCATCACCATCGGCGATGAACCAGACCACCACGCCGATCAGAATCAAGATCGACACGGGATGGAACTGCATCGACACGCCCGCCAGCACGCCCGACGCGATCAACCAGCGCGGTTGACCGCGTTTCACGGCCAAAGCCAGCGTCAACAACACCAGCGTCGTGAACAAACTCGCGGCGCTGTTGCTCCACGCGATGTGACTGTTGATCAAGATGTGCGGCGGGTTCGCCAGCAGCAACAACGCCGCGATAAAGGCCGCGAACTTGCTCAAGTTCAACGTCCGCGCCAAAGCATACGTCGCCCCGACAGTCAACGCGCCCGTGATCAACACCACCCCGCGCGCCAGGTTCAAGTCTGGGCCGAAGGCGGCAAACAAGCCCGCCCACAGATATTGCATCACCGGGCCGATGTAGTTGTCCCACGCCACCGCGATGAGCTGCCCGCCCGGCCAGACCTTTAGCGCCGTGACCACTTCCAGCGTTTCGTCTTCGAAATAGGGGATGAGGTTGAGGTACGGCAAGCGCACCGCGAGTGCGGCCAAGCTGAAGAGGACGAACCACGTCCGATCGGATAAACGAGCCAACCACTTACGCACCAGCATGCCGTGTCATCCACTCCGGTGGCGAATCGATCACCCATCAGAGTAAGGCCGCGCCGTCTCCGACGCGGCCCTACCCACCAACACTGGTGTGATCTTCTGCTTATTGCCAGCCCCGAGTATAATCGACAATGCGAGAAAGGCCAGTCTAGGCGCGAGTGGTTTTGTAGACGAGCAGGTAAATCAATGCGCCGATGGAGCCGGTGGCAAAGATCAGCAGCGTCCAGGGCCAGGGGTTGCGTCCGGCGGATTGGGCGTCCTTCCACATCCACACCAGAAATATGCTCAGCGCAATGACCAGGTCGATCAGAACTTGCAGTCCGGCAAAATTCCGGAGTTGCGGCTCAAAAATGCCCCAATAGCCATGCTGCGCCACCGCAATGGCGGTCAGCGCCAAAAAGGCGATCAGGGTGATGGCTACAACGCTTCGTTTCATGGTAAACTCCTTAAGGTTTTTATGTAGCAGTTGCTACACAAAAAATTGTAGCACATGCTACAATAAAAATCAAGGATGTTGAGTGATGACTAAGACAGATATAAAACGGCAATTCATCCTGGAAAAACTGGCCGATCACCTGCTGGCGCAAGGTATGCAAGGCTCCAGCCTGCGCCCATTGGCGGCAGCGGCGGGCCTTAGCGACCGTATGCTGTTGCATTACTTTGTCAACAAGGAAGAAGTGCTGACGGCCGCATTGAAGTTGGTGGCCGCGCGGATGATCAGCCTCTTGGAGAGCAACCGTTCGCAACAACTGCCCTTTCAGGCGCTGTTGCCGGGTCTGGTAGAACTGCTGAAAGACCCCAACATCCGCCCCTTCTTGCGACTTTGGCTGGAATTGGCCGCTTTGTCGGCTGCCGAAGAAGCCGCCTACCGCCAGATCGCCCGGCAAATCAGCGATAGTTTCTATGACTGGCTGGCTTCGGCTTTGAAGGTGGACAACGAGGAAGAACGCGCGCCGCTGACCGCGCTGGCCTTTGCAACCATCGAAGGCTTTGTCGTGCTGGATGCGCTCGACTATGGTTCAAGAATTCCCAGCGCGTTGAAGGGTATTACTCTGTTGTAGCGGTCCAACTCGGTGCTTAGGCCGCCGTGAGGCCGTGCCACATCGTCACCACAATCTTGGGCACGGCCCACATCGCATACGCAAACAGGCTGCCAAACGCGATCGCAGTCAGCGCCTTCTCGGCCTCGGCCTCGGCCGATTCTGACCACGTAAAAATCGGGGCGTCATCAACAACGCGCAGACCGTGCTTCTCTACGGCGCGCTCAGTCGCCGTGCGTAACGCGTCCACATCCCACTCGGACACCGGCACACCCACACGATACGGCTCGTCCCATTCGTCGCACGTCGTTGAATACGAATCGGTGCAGCCTACCCAGGCCAGCACCGGCTGATCGGGTTGCCAGTTCGCCGTCGTCAACGGCGCGACATTGTAGTTGCGTCGCGTGGTGCCGCCGCTTTTGCTGCGCGTGATCGTCGTGTAAGTCGTGTGATACTGCGTCTGAATCTGCGCTTGCCTGAATTCAAAGGCCTGCCCCGCGTCGTGATAGGCAATCTCAGCCACTGAAGCCACGCGCACCGTCGTGGCCGCCCGCACAGCCAGATAATCCGGCAAGCCGTAGGCCACCAGCATCATCGGCACGGCGCTGCACAGCCAGCCCCAACCGTCGAAGGCATCGCCCGCCCGGCTGAACATCAGGCCGCTGCCGATCAACCAGATCAGCACGCCCGCGATCAGCCCGAACCAGCGCACATTCAACAGCGCAATCGGCGCGATGACGACGATCAGGCCCAGCATAAACAACCACGTGAGCAACAACGAGCGCCCCAAACGCCACACGCCGCCGCTAAAGCCGCCACGCTCGATCGGTTTTACGCCCGCCCGCTGAGATTGTTTCATCACACGCTCATCCTGCGGGTGAACTGGACTGCGCCCGCGCGGCACGCCATATCGTATCCACCGACCTAAGCACGGCCCACAACCCATAGCCCAACAGACCGGCAAACCCGATCGTATTGAGCGTCTGCTCGGCCTCAACCTGCGCCGATTTGGACCAGATAAAAATTGGCGCATCGGCGGCAGCCTGCAAGTCATACTTCTTGACTGCCTGCTCGACTGCGAGGTGCAGATCAGCCTGATCCCAGTCCGAAGCTAGCACCCCCACGCGATTTCGTTCAGCCCATTCGACGCATGTCGCGCCACTTTGATTGATGCAACCGACCCAGGCCAACACGGGTTGATCGGGCTGCCAGCGCCACGTGGTCAGCGGCGCGACGGTGAGACTCCGCGCAGTGGTGCGCCCACTATTGGATGTCGCCTGATAGATGGTGGTGTACCGAGTTTGAATCTTGGCCTGATCGAAGTCAAAGGCCCGCCCGGCGATGGGCGGCTGAATGTCGGCCACGGTTTCCACTCGCACCGTCGTGGTGGCGCGCAAGGCCAGATAGTCGGGCAGATTATACGCCGTCATCATCACTGGGATAACCGCGCACACAAAAGCCCAGACGTCAAAACCATCCTTGACGTAGAGTGCCATGACGGCGCTGCCGATCAGCCAGATCGCCGCGCCCGCGATCAGCGTCAGCCAGCGCACATTCAGCAACGCCACCGGAGCAACCGTCACGACGAGGGCGATCATATAGACCAGCGTCAACAATAGTGAACGGCCCCAACGCCGCACGCCGCCAACCTGGCCCGTCCGCCCCAGCGGTTCACGCGCAATTCGCCGCAATTTCTTCGTCACAGCTTTACCTATAGCAACGAGGCTTCAACTCGTGGCACTGCTACACCCAAGTTGAAGCCTCGTCGTTAAATCGCCAGCGTCATTACACCAGCTTGCCAAACCACCCGCGCCGCTCCAGCCACTTGGCCACTTCCAGCACGGGCACCACGCTAAACGCCAACCCGAAGATGATGAGCAAATCTTCCAGCGGAAGGCTAAACGTCCCGAACGGTTCGTGCAAAAACGGCGCGTAGATGATGAGGGCCAACAGCGCCAGTTCCCACACGATGGCGCGATTGAGCCACTTGTTGGCAAACGGCCGATGAAGCACCGATTGCCGATCGGACCGGAAGTTGTACGCCTTGAAGAACTGAATCAACACCAGCGACACAAACGTCATCGTCGTGGCTTCAGCCTGGCTGCGGCCGGAATTCGTCGCCCAGATGAACAGGGCCAGATTGATCACCGTCGACCACAGGCCGCCCACCAACATCAGGATCACCACCGGCCGCGTGAAGATACCCGTCTTGGGATTGCGCGGCGGACGGCGCATCAGATCGTCTTCCGGCGGATCGACCGCCAGTGCCAGCGCGGGCAGGCCATCGGTCGCCAGGTTCACGTATAAAATTTGCACGGCGCTCAGCGGCAGGGGGAGCCCCAACAGCGACGAACCCGCCATCAAGCCCATCTCCCCGATGTTCGACGACAGCAGATACATCAGGTACTTTTTGATATTGCCAAAGACCCCGCGCCCTTCTTCAACTGCGGCCACAATAGAGGCGAAGTTGTCGTCGGTCAACATCATGGCTGCGGCTTCTTTGGTGACGTCCGTGCCCGTGATGCCCATCGCGATG
>JAGOBP010000037.1 GCA_017999195.1 Thermoflexales bacterium | reverse complement strand
GGATCAGGGATTGGGGATCAGGTAAAGAAATTCGCGTCGAAGGATGCGTCGATTCAGGCGGCGGGCAAGATCATCGCTGAAGCGCAGAATTTGATCGTGATGTTTGGCGACGAGCGAACTGTGCAAGACAATGCCTTAGCCCAGGCGTGTGCGAATCTGGTTGTGGCGACGGGCCACATCGGCAAGGCGAATAATGGCTTGCTGCCGCTGTGGGCACACGCGAATACGCAGGGCGTGTATGACATGCTGTCGGCCACAGGCGCAACGGGCGGCAAATTCGACGGCGCGAAGGTGCTCTATGTCGTCGCCGCTGATCCCATCGGGGATGGGGTGGCGTTGCCGAAGGCTGATTTCACTATCGTGCAGGAACTGTTCCTCACGGCTACGGCTAAACAAGCGGATGTCGTGTTACCTGCTCTCTCGTGGGCGGAACGCGACGGCACGTTGATTAACGCCGAGCGGCGCGTGCAGCGTTTCTACAAAGCCATTCCGCCGCAGGCGCAAGCCCGCGCCGATTGGGAAGTCTTCAGCCAGGTGGCCGAGCGCTTGGGCTTGAACTGGAAGTACTTTACGCCGGAAACGGTGATGGAAGAAATCGCGGCGACCGTGCCCGCTTACGCCGGGTTGACCTACGCGGCGCTGGCTGTGACTCGCGAAGAGTGGCCGCCTGTTGGCTCGAATGACTTGTATTTTGGCGGGACGGCGTATGACAATCGAGGCGGCATCGGCGCGCAAGCAAAGTCGCTCGTCGAGTTGGACGGCCAATCGGTTGTAAAGTGGATCGAGCCGTCGGCTCAATCGAGTGCGTTGAAAGTCCGCCAATTGAATCGGCATGGCACGTTAATCGATCAATCGGCCGTGTATCAGGTGCGGCTGGCGGAAGCTGAGTCTAGTGCGGTGAAGGCCTGAGTATGGACATCGGAACGAGCATTCTGATCTGGATCATTCATGCGGTCGTGCTGGCCCTGGTGGTCGTGACGGGCTTTGCGTATGTGACGCTGTTGGAGCGCCGCGTGATTGCGCGCTTCCAGTCGCGCGTCGGACCGAACCGCGCCGGGCCGCAGGGTCTATTGCAACCGCTGGCCGACGGCGTGAAGTTGATCTTTAAGGAAGAAGTCATCCCGGCCGGCGCCGATAAGTGGACGTTCATCATCGCGCCGCTGCTGGCGGCGATTCCGGCGATTGTGGTGTTTGCCGTGATTCCGATGGGCGGCACGATTTATATCGGCGAGACGGCGATTCCGTTGACCATCGCTTATAACCTGAATGTGGGTATTTTGTATGTGCTGGCGATCACGTCGATCAGTGTGTACGGGATTGTGTTAGCGGGCTGGTCCAGCAATAGCAAGTATTCCATGCTGGGCGGCTTGCGCTCGTCGGCGCAGATGATTTCGTATGAACTGGCGATGGGCTTATCGCTGGTGGCGTTGGTGGTGGTGGCGGGCACGTTGAACATGAACGCCATCGTCGAACAGCAGAAGCAGGTGTGGTACTTCTTCCTACAGCCGGTCGGCGCGATCATTTTCATGATCACGGCGCTGGCTGAAGTAAACCGCGCGCCGTTTGACATGCCGGAAGCGGAACAAGAATTGACCTCGGGTTACAACACCGAGTATAGCGGCATGAAGTTCGCGCTGTTTTACATGGCCGAATACATCAAGATGATCGTGATCAGCGGCCTGTCGGTCACGTTCTTCTTCGGCGGCTATCGCGAACCGCTGCCGTTGTTCGTCACGCAAGCCATCCCGGTGCTGAGCGTGGATAACACACCGATTCTGGGTGTTCTCTACTTCCTCATCAAGGTGATTGCGTTGTTGATCGTGCAAGTGTGGGTCCGCGCAACACTGCCTCGCTTCCGCTACGACAAGCTGATGCAGTTCGGCTGGAAGGTGCTGTTGCCGCTGTCGCTGGCGTGGGTGATGGTGACGGCGCTGGTGGTGTTGTTGAGAGGCTAAGGAAACAAGTAGACAAGGAAGCAAGGACAAAGTCCTATGTTAATGGAAATCGTCAAGGGAATGAGTATCACCTTCCGGGAACTGTTCAAGAAGCCGGTTACGATTCAGTACCCAGAAGCCAGACGACCGGTGCGACAACGTTTCCGCGGTCGACATGAATTGCGCCGCTATGCCGACGGGCTGGAGCGCTGCATCGGGTGTGCGTTGTGCGCGGCGGCCTGCCCCGCCGATGCGATCTACGTCGAAGCGGGCGAAAATACAGACGCGCAACGCTATTCGCCCGGCGAGCGTTTTGCCAAGACCTATGAAATCAATATGCTGCGCTGCATCTTCTGCGGCTATTGCGAAGATGCCTGTCCGACCGACGCGATTGTTCTGACCGATGTGTATGAACTCTCGGCGGGCACGCGGCGCGACTTGATCTATACCAAGGATATGCTGATTCTGCCCGCGCCCACCGGCAAGCCCGGCACGCCGCAGAAGGTTGAAGAAGGCAAGTACAACCGGCCCATCTTACCCGATGGGTTGGTGAGTGAACCGTAAAAACGTGGTCCGTGTTGCGTGGTGCGTGACACGCAATACGCAGCACGTAACACGCGAGCGAGGTGTAACTTGACGGTTGAAGTCATCATCTTCGGAATTTTGGCGCTCATCGCCGTGGCGGCTGCCGTGCTGATGATCCTGACGCGCAATGCGGTTCATAGCGCGTTGTTTCTCGTCATCGTCATGTCGGCGCTGGCGGTGTTCTTCCTGGGGCTGAGCGGCCCGTTCATCGCGATGGTGCAGGTGGCGGTGTACGCCGGCGCGATCATGGTGCTGTTCCTGTTCGTGATCATGTTGCTGGGCGCGGAACAGATCGGCGCGCGGCTCGATCGGACGTGGCAACTGCCGCTGGCGCTTGTAATGGCGTTGATTGTGCTAGCGCTGGGCGGCTTTATGATGCTGAATCAGGCCCCTGTGCAAGTCGTTGATTTACCGGTCGATCAAATCGTGCAGGGCAGCGCCGAAGCGGTCGGGGCGCAGTTGTACAGCACGTATCTATTCCCGTTTGAAGCAGTCTCGATCATCCTGCTGGTGGCCATCGTCGGCGCGGTCGTGCTGGCCCGTGATGAAAGGAAGAAGACCGCATGAGCAACGAGAGTTTCGCGACCCTCTTTCCAGTCATGATTGGCCTGAGCGGCGTGCTGTTCACGCTGGGTGTGATCGGCGTGCTAGTGCGCCGCAACGCCATCATCATCTTCATGTCGGTGGAGTTGATGTTGAACGCGGCGAACCTGGCGTTTGTCACCTTTGCCCGATCGTTTAACCACCTCGACGGGCAGATCTTTGTATTCTTCGTCATGGTCGTGGCTGCGGCGGAAGTGGCCGTGGGTTTGGCTTTGATCGTGACGATCTTCCGCAGCAAGCAGAGCATCAACGTCGACGATTTACATTCATTAAAAGGCTAATGCACGCGGCGGATGACAATCCGCCGCTGGACTGTGATCCAGCGCGAGCAAGTGGGAGCCGATATGCACGAAGCAGTCACTGAAGTTCCTCAGATTTTTAGCCTGGCCTGGCTCATCATCGTCATCCCGGTGATCGGGCTGCTCATCAATACGTTTGGCGGCAAAAACCGCAGCGAGAATGAGATCGGCTGGACGGCGGTGATCGCCGCGGGCGGAGCGTTCTTCGTCGCGCTGCTGGTCGTCATCGGCTTGTTGGGCCTATCGCCCGAAGAGCGCATGTTGAATCACGGCGTGGATGTGCCGTTGTTTACGTTCTTCGAGTTGGGGCCGAGCAAGTTGGAGATGGGCCTGCACATCGATGCGTTGACGGGCGTCATGCTGATGGTGGTCACTTTCGTCGGCACGCTGATTCACATTTACGCCATCGGCTACATGCACGGCGACAGCCGCTTCCAGCGCTTCTTCATTTACCTGAACCTGTTCATGGCCGCCATGCTGATCCTGGTACTGGCGAACAACTACTTGATGTTGTTCGTCGGCTGGGAAGGTGTAGGTTTGTGCTCCTTCTTATTGATCGGTTTCTGGTTCGAGAAGGACGCCAACGGCAACGCGGCCAAGAAAGCCATGGTGGCCAATCGGGTGGGCGACTACGGCGTGATGCTGGCGATGTTCGCCATGTTCATCGGCGCGGGCACGCTGCAATTTGCAGGCGTATTTGAACGGGCCGAAGCGGGCGAAATCAGCGCGAGCCTGGCGATGTTGGTCACGCTGTTGCTGGTTGTCGGTGTCACCGGCAAATCGGCGCAGATTCCGCTGTACGTGTGGCTGCCCGATGCGATGGCTGGCCCGACGCCCGTCTCGGCTTTGATCCACGCGGCCACGATGGTCACGGCCGGTGTCTACCTCATTGCCCGATCGGAGCCGCTGTTCCATTTGGTGCCGGAAGTCCAATCGTTTGTGGGCATCCTCGGCGCGGTCACGGCCTTGTTCGCAGGGTCGGTGGCGTTGGCGCAGTTCGACATCAAGAAAGTGCTGGCTTATTCGACGGTGTCGCAACTGGGCTTCATGGTGGCGGCGGTTGGCATGGGCGCGACCGTGGCGGGTGTCTTCCACTTAATGACGCACGCCTTCTTCAAGGCGTTGCTGTTCCTGGGTGCGGGTTCGGTGATTCACGGTGTCGAACACGGGCATCATCACGTACATGAACACGCCAAGCACGCCAAGGGTCACGGCGATAAGCACGGTGACAAACACGGCGGACATGACGACCATCATAAGGAAGAAGCCTTCGATCCGCAGGACATGCGCAACATGGGCGGCCTGTGGTACAAGATGCGCACAACGTCGATCGTGTACATCATCGGGTCGTTGGCCTTGGCCGGCATCTTCCCGTTGGCGGGTTTCTGGAGCAAGGACGAAATCTTGCTGGAAGCCTCTCACAAAAGCCCGGTGGCCTTTGTCCTGTTGTTGATTGCAGCGGGCTTTACGGCCTTTTACATGACGCGGCAAGTGCTGATGGTGTTCTTTGGCAAGCCTAAGAGCGAAGCCGCCGCGCACGCGCCGGAAAGTGTCCGCACCATGACCACCCCGCTGATCGTGCTGGCGGTCTTCTCGGTGCTGATCGGCTTCATCAATGCCGCGCCGTTTGGCATCTCGTTCTTCTCGTCATGGCTGGAAGGCGAGGCCCACGGTGAATTCGATTTTGGCATCGCCATCGGTTCGACGGTGCTGGCGCTGGGCGCGATTGGGCTGGGTTATCTGGTCTACAACCCCAATCGGCAAAAAGCCGGTGTCGATGATCCGCTGCGCAAGGCGGGCTTCATCTTCACTGTGTTGAACAACAAATACTGGATCGATCAGTTGTACGGTCGGCTGTTTGTGAAGCCGTTTATCTGGCTCAGCGAATTCCTGGCCAAGGTTGTCGACTGGAAGTTCTGGCACGATTGGTTCCATGAATCGGTGATTTATCAAGGGTTCATGAGCCTCACCAGTTTTCTCGCCAACCCGATCGATAAGCTAGTCATCGACGGCGCGGTGAACGGCATGGGCAAGTTGGTGGCCTGGGCCTCGTCGAATTTGCGCACGCTGCAAACCGGCTTCGTGCGCAACTACGCGCTGATGATGCTGGCCGGTGTGGTGTTTGTCGTGGCGTGGTTTGCTTTTGCGGTCGTTAGCCGCTAGTTCGATTACTGACGCACTGAGGTTATGGTATGAACTCAACTTTGCCTTTGATCACGATCGTCACTTTCCTGCCGTTGGTCGGCGTGCTGATTTTGCTGTTCCAGCGCAAGGACGATGCGGACCTGCTGAAGCGCACGGCGCTGACGGTGGCGGCGGTAGTGTTTGTCGTGTCGCTGTTGTTCGTCGTGCAGATTGGCTCGATCGGCGGCTTCGATCTCAATCAGCCTGGTTATCAGTATTACGAGAAATACGCCTGGATTCCGGCCTTCAACATCAATTATGAAGTCGGCATCGACGGCCTGAGCCTGTTGCTGATTCTGTTGACGACCTTCCTCATGCCGCTGGCGATCTTGTCGTCGTGGAACTCGGTCAAGGACCGCTTGAAGGAATACTTGATCTTCCTGCTGGTGCTTGAGACCGGCATGTTGGGCGTGTTCTTCAGCTTGGACCTCTTCCTGTTCTATGTGTTCTGGGAAATCGTGTTGATCCCGATGTATTTCCTCATCGGCATCTGGGGCGGCGCGCGGCGTGTGTACGCGGCGATCAAATTCTTCCTCTATACGATGGCCGGTTCGTTGCTGATGCTGTTGGCGGTCTTGTATCTGGGCATCAACGGCGGCACCTTTTCGCTGGTTGGCTTGACGGCCAATAACGCGTGGCTGGCGGGCGCGCCGGAGATGGCACTGTTCATCGCTTTTGCTGCGGCCTTCGCGATTAAAGTTCCGCTGTGGCCGTTCCACTCGTGGTTGCCCGACGCGCACGTCGAAGCTCCGACCGCCGGTTCGGTCATCCTGGCGGGTGTCTTGCTGAAGATGGGCACGTATGGCTTCCTGCGCTTCAACCTGACGCTATTCCCGAATGCGAGTCGCGAGGCCGCGCCTGTGATCGCTGCCCTTGCCATCATTGGCATCATCTATGGCGCGATCGTGTCGTTTGCTCAAACCGACGTGAAGAAGTTGGTGGCGTATTCATCGGTCAGCCACCTTGGCTTCGTGATGTTGGGCATCTTCTCCTTCACGCCGCAGGGCATACAAGGCGCGATTTTGCAGATGATCAATCACGGCCTCAGCACGGGCGCGTTGTTCTTGATGATTGGCTTCATCTATGAGCGCCGTCACACCCGCGAGATGGCGGAGTTCGGCGGCCTGTGGAAGATCATGCCGGTCTATGGCACGCTGATGTTGATCGTGGCGTTGAGCAGCATGGGCCTGCCGGGCTTGAACGGCTTCATCGGCGAGTTCACGATTCTGCTGGGCACTTGGGCGGCCAATCCGGTATGGGCGGCCTTCGCCGCGTTGGGCGTGATTTTGGCCGCAGTCTACATCCTGACGATGTTCCAGAAAGTGTTCATGGGCGAGACGCGCAACGAAGAGAACAAGCACCTGCTGGATATGTCGGAGCGCGAACTGTGGGTGGTCGTGCCCATCATCGTCTTCATCTTCATCATCGGCCTGTACCCTAATCCATTCTTCCAGACGATGACGGCGTCGGTGAACAACCTGTTGCAGCACGTGGGTGCCGCAGTCGCGGTCGTACCGTAATCGGTTATTGGTCGATCAGTCGATTGGTTGATCGGTTAACTGGTTACCGGTTGACCCATCACCAATTACCAATTACCAGTTGACTAACTCACTATGAACTTACAACTCACTTCAACCGATTACGTCTCAATCCTGCCGATGGTGATCCTGGCTGTGGCGGGCATGGCCGTGATGCTGGTCGACCTGGCGCTGAAGCCGGATCAGAAACCGCTGACGGCCTGGCTGGCTCTGGCTGGCTTTGTGGCGGCCGGCCTGGCCTCACTGTCGATTATGGATCAGACCGGCAGCGGCTTCAGCGGCATGATTGCGCTTGATCCGTATGCCCAGGTGTTAGGCCTGGTCGCGATCATTGCGGGCGGGTTCACGGTGTTGACCTCGTTCAACTACATCCGCGATCGCGGCTTCGGGCGCAGCGAGTATTACGCGCTGTTGCTGTTCAGCGCCAGCGGCATGGTGATGATGGCCGCAGCCAATAACCTGATCGTGGTGTTCGTGGCGCTGGAATTGCTGTCGATTCCACTCTATGTTTTGGCGGGTTTCGCGCGGCCCAACCTGGAATCGGAAGAAGCAGCGATCAAGTATTTCTTGCTGGGCGCGTTTGCGTCGGGCTTCCTGCTGTTTGGTGTGGCGATGATGTACGGTGCACTGGGCACCACCGATCTGACGAAGATTGCGGCGTTGATCCCAACCGTAGGCGCTTCGCCATTGTTGTTGTTGGGTGCGGGTTTTGTGCTGGTTGGCCTGGGCTTCAAAGTCGCAGCCGTGCCCTTCCACATGTGGACGCCCGATGTGTACGAAGGCGCGCCGACGCCCATCACGGGCTTCATGTCGGTGGGCGCGAAGGCGGCTGGTTTTGCCGCGCTGTTGCGTGTGTTTAGTTATTCACTCGGCGGGATTCAGTCGCAGTGGGTGACCATCGTCGCGATTCTGGCGGCGCTCACCATGATTCTGGGTAACATTGTGGCCGTGTCGCAGACCAACCTGAAGCGTATGCTGGCCTATTCCAGCATTGCGCACGCGGGTTACATTTTGATGGGCGTGGCCAGCGGTAATCAAACCGGTGTGGCAGGCGCGTTGTTTTATCTCATCGCCTACACGTTCACCAACATCGGCGCGTTTGCGGTGTTGACGGCGATGGCTAAACAATCGGGCGAGGATCAGACTTTCCTAGCGTATCGCGGCCTGTACAAGCGCAATCCCGGCCTGGCCCTGATGATGATGATCTTCATGCTCAGTTTGACGGGCATTCCGCTCACGGCGGGCTTCATTGGCAAGTACTATCTCTTCATCAGCGCGGTTGAGGCGCAGTTGTACTGGCTGGCCATTATCGGCGTGTTGACCAGCGTTGTATCGGCCTATTTCTACCTGCGCGTGATCGTCGATATGTTCATGCGCGATGGTGAGCCGGGGCGCGAAGTCTCGCCCGTCAACTATCGGCCGCTTAACTTTGCCGTCAATGCCTCGGCCTTGATCGTGATTGTGCTGGGCGTCATCCCGATGGCCTTGTTGTCACTGGTGCAGATGGCGGCGAAATTGCTGGTCGGGTAAAATTACTTACCGCTCAAACTCCCTTGCTTGAGTCATCGAGCAGGGGAGTTTTGTTTTTAAGGAGAAGTCATGGATCGTCGCTGGATCGTGTTAGTAGTAATTGCGATGTTTGTTTCAGGATGCGCGCAATCGCCCACACCGCGCGTTACGGTTTCACCGGTGCAGCCTGCGGCCGCCGCCCCCACTGTTCGCCCGCCAACTATTGTGCCGCCCACGGCTGCGGTTGAGCCGGAAGCAAATACGCCCGCGCCGACCGCGACTATTGCGCCAACCGAGCAGGCCGTTTCTACCTCCAATGAAATTGCCTTGGACTCGATCGCGACGGGTTTAACGCGACCGGTCTATTTGACGCACGCGGGCGATGCGCGCTTGTTTGTGATCGAGCAGCCGGGCCGCATTCGCATCATTGAGAATGGGCAATTGCTTGATCGGCCGTTTCTCGACCTCGTCGACCGCGTTACGTCGGACGGCAACGAGCAGGGTCTGTTAAGCGTGGCCTTTGAGCCGGATTATGCTTCCACGGGCCGCTTCTATGTGAATTACACGCGCCAACCCGACGGCGCAACGGTGATCGAGCGTTACACGGTAGCGGCTAACGACCCGAATGTGGCCGAGGCGTCGTCCGCGACCAAAATCCTGGTCATCGATCAGCCGGAACCGAATCACAACGGCGGCCTGATCAAGTTTGGGCCGGATGGTTACCTGTACGTGGGCATGGGCGATGGCGGCGGCGCGGGCGATCGCCACGGCTCAATCGGGAATGGGCAAGACCCCGCCGCGTTGTTGGGCAAGTTGCTGCGCCTAGATGTGGTCAATCAAGCCACGTACATTGTCCCCGCCTCCAATCCATTCGGCAATGAAATCTGGGCGCTGGGTGTGCGCAATCCGTGGCGTTTCTCGTTTGATCGCGCGACGGGTGATTTATACATAGCCGATGTAGGGCAGAATCAATACGAGGAAGTGAACTTTCAACTGGCGGCCAGCGCGGGCGGCGAGAATTATGGCTGGCGCAGCATGGAAGGCTTGCACTGTTTCAACCCTCAGAGCAACTGCGATCAGTCGGGGCTGGTGCTGCCGATTGCAGAGTATAGCCATGCCGAAGGCTGCTCGATCACGGGCGGCTATGTCTATCGCGGCGCGCAACATCCGGCGTTGACCGGTCAATATTTCTTCGCGGATTATTGCCTGGGCACGATCTGGTCGTTGACGCAGGATGCGGCCGGTGAATGGTCACGGGCCGATCGGTTGGCGGCCGATATGCGGATTAGTTCCTTCGGCGAGGATGTGAACGGCGAACTGTATGTGATCGATCACAGCGGCACACTCTATCGGATGATTACCCAATGATCAAAGCCATTACGTTTGATTTCTGGAATACCTTGTACAAAGCGGCCGCGTATGCGCACCCGCTGCGCCGCCGCTTCTTGTTTGATCTGTTCGCAAAGCATCAGATCGACGTGTCGGTCGAGCAGGTGGATGCGGCGGAAGATGGGGCGCGACGTATGTGGAACAAAGCCTGGCGCGAGGAGTATCGCACGCCCAGTGCGGCCGAGTGGGTGCGCGTGATGTTGAACGAGTTGCTGATTGACTTGCCGCCCGCCGACTTCGACGCGCTGGCGACTTGCTACGACCGATCGTTGCTCGACGCCGACCCCGGCCCGACGTTGATCGACGGGGCGAAAGAAGCGATCGGGCGGTTGGCCGGGCGCTATCGCTTGGGTGTGATCTCGGATTCGGGTCTATCCACCGGCCGGACTTTGCGCGAATTCCTGATCCGTGATCAATTGATCGATCATTTTGCGCAACTCACTTTCTCGGATGAAGTAGGCGTCAGCAAGCCGCATCCGCGCATCTTTCACCTGACGCTGGACTGCCTGGGCGTGCAGCCGCACGAGGCCGTGCATATTGGCGATTTGACGCGCAGCGATATTGCGGGCGCGAAGGGCGTGGGGATGTTTGCGATACGCTTGGCGGCGAACTACGACGATGCCGAGCGAACGGTGACGCCGGATGTGGTGGTGCAATCGTATGCGGAGTTAGAGCAGTGGCTGGCAAGCCAACGGGCCGAGTGATTCACTCGGCCCGTTGGCTATAGTTATCGCGAAGGCGTTACGCGGCAACCGATTCAGTCGTCGTTGTGAAGACGTTGAAGGTCGGCGGATTTTCCAGGTGTTTCTTGACCGCGCACTGATCGGCCGCGCGAATGACGGCGGCTTTGTATTTTTCCGGGAACGTAGGCGGCAGTTGAATATCCAGATCAATTTGCCCGATCAAGCCCGTGCGCGGATCGGACATCATGCGTTGAATGATGCGGATGCCGTCGGTGGGAATGCCGCGCTGATTGCAGAAGCCCAGCACGTAAATGCCCGCGCACGTGCCGATGGACGCGAGGAAGGTAGCAAAGGGCGTGGGGGCCGACGACATCGGCGGCTGATCGGTCTTCACGCTGAATCCGCCAAAGTTCGCATCGACGCGCGCGCCGCCGGGGAAGGTAATTTCCATTTCCATGAGTGTGTCTCCTGAGTTGTGATCTAAGTGATGTTAATGCATTAGACGGGCCAGGCGTCAAAAGGTTACATCAACCCGGTTGACAAACAGCGCAGACTTGGGCTAAGCTTACGCCCGCGCCGCAAGTCTCGATTTGAACGCAGAGTCGGCTCGGGCGCGGCGCAGACAATCGGCGTGGGGGTTTCAATGACCGTTCGTATTCTGATCGCAGATGATCATGCTTTGGTTCGTACCGGCTTGCGAACCATTCTGGCCGCGCAGCCCGGTTTTGAGATTGTTGGCGAAGCGGCGGATGGTGACGAGGCGCTGCGATTGGCACAGGCGTTACAGCCGGACATGGTGCTGACCGACATCAGCATGCCCGGCCCGGTCGGCGGCGGCCTGACACTGGCCCGGCGCTTGAAGGACCTGCCGCACCGGCCGCACGTGCTTATTCTGACCGTGCATGAAGACGAGAGTCTGTTGCGCGAAGCGGTGCGCGCGGGCGCGGCGGGCTATATCGTCAAGCGCGCCGCCGAAACTGAACTGGTCAACGCCATCAACACGGCCTGTCGCGGCGAGGTGTACATTCACCTGGCGGCGCAACCGCCGCTTAAGGAAGCCAGTCCGGTGTCGCACCCTAAGGCTCTGCTGGATGAGGCCCTGACGCAGCGCGAGATCGAGGTCTTGCGCCTGGTCGCTAAGGGCTTCACCAATCGCCAGATTGCCGATGTGATTGGGGTGAGCATGCGCACCGTCGAAGGCCACCGGTCCAGTTTGATGGGTAAGTTGAGCCTGCACACGCGCGCCGAACTGACGAATTACGCTGAAGAGCGCGGGCTACTGGCATAAACAACACCCGATCGGCCCAGCTGGACCGATCGGGTGTTCATTTAGCCTGGTTTATTGCGCGTGAATCGCGCGCGTGATGGATCGGCTACTTGGCTTTGGCGCGCACATCGGCGCCTTTGAGCGGTGCGCCAAACAGCGGCGCGAGCAGGCACACATCAAACACGCCCACGGCTACAAATACCGCGCCCAGAATGACGGGCACGATCCCGCCGCCTAGCAACAAACCCCACGCCAGAAACGCCACCCCGGCCGCAATGCGAACGCCGCGTCCCAACCCACTGGCCATAAACTGTGCGAAACCCATGATCTGCCTCCTCCGAAAATATGTAGTGTTTTTTGCTTGCACTGTATTAGATGCGCGGAGGACAGCCGGGTTACATCGGCCGCAAAACTTCCGACCTTAGTCTGATCGGTTCAACACGTCACGCTCGATAAAGTCCACCAGCCCGATCGTATCATTCAACTCGAACCAGGGCACACCCAACTCGATCGGATAGTCGGCGACCAACGCGAACAGTTCCGTGCGATCGCTGATCAACTCAGTGGTGTGCGCGCGGCGCGACACCTCGATGCGCAGTTTGGCCTCGCGCTTGTAGCCTTCGGTCAAGATCACATCCACGTCGCACAGCGTGGCCGCGATCTCGTCGAGCGTGAGTTCGCGTTCCAGGCGGCGCACCACCGCCAGCTTGGCCGGTGAGCCGATCACGGTCCAATCGGCCCCGGCGTGGAAATGCCGGTACGAATCTTTGCCGGGATGATCGATCTCGAACTGGTGCGCATCGTGTTTGATTGTCGCCACACGATAGCCGCGCCGTTTCAATTCCACGATGAGTTTTTCAATCAACGTGGTTTTGCCTGCGTCTGATTTGCCGACAATGGAGAGAATGGGAATCATACGTTTATCTCAGAGGGTTCTTAGCCAGACCGTAAAAGCGGCGCCACGACCGGGCTGACTGTCCACGGTCAGCTGGCCGCCCAGCCGATCGATGATCTTGTCCGAGATCGCCAGCCCCAGCCCGGTGCCCGGCGCGCCCGATTTGCGGCCCGCTTCGCCGCGATAGAACCGTTGGAAGAGGTGCGGCAGATCGGCGGCCGTAATGCCGGGGCCGGTGTCTTTAACCGTCATCGTCGCCCAGGTCTGCCCCGCCTGTTCGCAATACGCCACCGACACGGTGATCAGGCCATTGGGCGGCGTGTAATTGATGGCATTGGTCAGCAGATTCGTAAAGACCTGGCTCAACGCCGCCGGATCGGCCAGCGCCAGCACCATACGCTCATCGGCGTGATAATCGATCACGTGCTGGCGGCTGGCGGCCAGTGCCGTCCGATCGCCGATGAGCTGCGCCGTGAGCTGATTCAGATCGACCGGCTGCAAGTCCACCTTCGCCGTGTCCAGATCGAGCCGCGAAAGATCGAGCAGGTTTTCGATCAAGGTTTCCAGCCGGGCCGATTCGCGCCGCAGCGTTTGCAGATACTCGTCGTGGCGTTCCGGCTTGCCGCGCGTCAACAGGCTGATGTACAACTTGACGTTGGCGATGGGCGTGCGCAGTTCGTGACTGACGTTGGATACAAACTCGTCCTTAAGCCGGTCCAGTTCTTTGCGCTGCGTGACATCGTGCTGCACGCCGACAAAGCCGATCAACTGACTGTCGGCGTCATACAGCGGCGCGATGGTCAACGCCGCATCATACAGGCGGCCGTCTTTGTGCCGATTGACCAACTCGCCCTGCCAGATCCGGCCGCGCTTGATGGTGTCCCACAATTCATGGTACAACGCCGGTGAAGTTTGGCCGCTTTTCCATAAGCGCGGATTTTGTCCCAGCGTTTCGTGGGTCAGATAGCCGGTCAGCCGTTCCATGGCTTGATTGATATACTCAATCGTGCCGGCCGCGTCGGTAAAGAAGATGCCTTCACCGGCGGTATCCAGAATGGCCGCCGTGCGCTTGCGTTCGTGCTCCAACTCCGTCGTCCGTTCGACAACACGCTCTTCCAATTCGTCGGCATGGCGGCGCACCGCCTCGTTCAGCTGCGCATTTTCAATGGCAATCGCCGCCTGATTGGCAAAGGCGGCCACGGTCTCGCCGAGCTCTTCGGTGTAGGTGCCGGGCGTGGCGCTATCGACGTTGAGGATGCCCAGCAGGCAGCCTTTCACGCGCAGTGCTGCGCCAATCCACGATCGGATGTATTCACTGCCGGGGTGGATAATCCAACGCGGATCAGCGTAGGTGTCCGGCAGCGTCATTACCCGGGTATGCGCCGCTCCCCAGCGCTCTTCCAAAGTCGATTTGG